>JBPOHC010000822.1:0-7681 GCA_052035985.1 Myxococcota bacterium
ATCGCATCGGAGACATCATCTCCGCGGTGGGCTTCACCCCGCATGCGCTTCTTCTTGCGGGCTCCGCGCGTGACCCTGCGGCGCACCACCGCGACGAGCAGCCGGTCGCAGAGCGCGCGCATCGCGAGTGAACCTTCGCGCAGGTCGAAGCGCTCGTCGAGCGCGCTCCAGACGTCGTCGCCGACGCGCACCCACGCCACGTGCGCGACGTTCGCGTCGGGCGCGCGCGGCGAGAACACCACCCGCCCCGTGTCCGTCACGTCACTCCACGCGTCGGCCACGCCCAGCTCCACGCGTCGGTGCGCGATCTCCGCGGCCAGCGTGAGCGCGAGGAGCGCGCGCTCTTCCGTGGCCGCGTCGCGATCGTCACCGCCCTCGCAGCGCCACACGATGCGCACGCGCGACCCCGACGGGCCGAACACCCGCAGGAGATCCGCTTGCAGGGCCAGGATCGCTGCCTCGACCAGCACGAGGGTCTGCGACGCGAGCGCGGGCTGCTTGTGCCGCTGTTCGGACGGGAAGTCGATCACCGCCGTGAGGTCGTGCCGCGCGTCGAGGAGCGGTGACTCGTCACGGGTGTAGAACAACAGCTCGTTCTCGGCGAAGCGAACGTCGAAGAGGTCGACGCCGCCCGTCTCGCTCGACCCCTCGCCCACGTAGGCCACCTCGGAGCGAACGAGGTTTTCAAACGCGCCGCGCGTCGAGATCGCGTCGAAGCCGCCCGCGGGATAGTGATCCGCGTCTTCGGCCTCGACGGGGACCTCGCGCGCCGTCTGCCGCACGCTCAGCGCGATGGACGCGGGGATGTGTCCGATGCGCCCCGCGATGCCGTTGACCTCACGCAGCGCGAGGCGCGCGCTCTCGCTCGGGAGCTGCGGGAGGTGCGCGATCTCCCAGAGGTCCTCGGCCGCGAAGAGGCGACCCGAGGGGATGAGCGGCGTGAGGTCGGCGGACTGCTCGAGCGCCCACGCGCGCCACGACGGATCGAGGAGCTCGGTCCACCCTTCGAAGCTCGCGGGGAGCGACGTGATGAGCGACTCGGAGAGCGCTCTCAGATGCGCGGGGTTGCCGTGCACGACGGACTCCGAGCCTCGCAGCGGACGCGCGAGCGCGAGCCCCACGGCGTGCGCGACGGCGGCCTCGCGATGCACCGGGTCCATGCCGGCGATGACGACGTGGGCGTCGACGACGGTGGGGTCGAGTGCCCACCGACCGATCACGCGGTCTTCGTAGGCGAGGCGCTGCGCTCTCTCAGACTCGGGCCAGCGTTCGAGGTCGCGCGCCGAGGCGAAGCGAAAGTCGCGACCGCGGAGGAGCAGATATCCGAGGTCGTGGACGAGCGTGAGCGGGAGGTGATCGTCGCCCGCGTCCCAGCGCGCGCGGAGCCACGAGAGCGACGCGGGGAGCGTCTCGGAGAGCGCCTCGCCGAAGCCCGTGAGGCAGCACCACGCGGGCAGCGCGCGGGAGAGCTCTTCGCGGGTCAGGTCGTGGGCCATCAGAGCGCTGTTTCTCGCTACGAAGAAGCCCCGAGCCCGAGGAGCGCGCGCACCTTCTCGGCCACGGCGGGGAGCTCGTGGCGGCGGTTGCCCGCGTACGCGAGGAGGCCCAGGTCGGGCGTCTGCACGGCGCCGCCGTGAAAGAGGAAGGCCCGCGTGCGGATGACCTTGTAGAGCTTCACGAGCTTGCGGTCGCTCACGAGCACCTTGTCCTCGGTCTCGAGCGTGCGCACCACGCGGCGGAACTCCGCGAAGGCCCCCGTGGGGAACCACTGCTCGCGGTCGGCGCCGCCCGTGCCCTGCGCGCCGAAGGTGAGGTCCATGTAGCGCTTGAGCTTCAAGAAGTCTTCGAAGCTCGCGGTGCCGCGGGCCCACGGGCGCTGCTCGGTGGCGCGGTACACCTCGTTCATGATCCCCGCGTCGATGAGCTCGGTGAAGTGCGTGTCCTTCACGGGGCGCGTCTCGATCTTGAGCACGAAGCGGTCGGCGAGCGCGTCGAGCTCCGACTGCTCGGGGATGTCATTGGTGGCCGCGAAGAGCATGCGAAGGGCCACCGGCGCGGGCTCGCCGTCTTGATAGAACTTCCGCTCGTTCACGATGGTGAGGAGCGTGTTCAGGATGGCGCTGTTCGACTTGAAGATCTCGTCGAGGAAGGCCACGCGCGCCTCGGGGAGCTTGGCCTTCGTGCGCCGCACGAAGCGACCCTGCTTCAGGAGGTCGATGTCGATGGGGCCGAGGATCTCGCTCGGCTCCGTGAACTTCGTGAGCATGTACTCGAAGTAGTCGTCCTCGCCGAGGCCGAGGCTCTCGACGAACTTCACCACGAGGTCGCTCTTGGCCGTGCCCGGGGGCCCGACGAAGAGCAGCGGCTCCTGCGCGCACGCGCAGATCGTCGCGAGGTCGATCTCCTCGTCGCGGTTGACGAAGTACTCGCGCAGCTCGCGGCGGTGCAGGTTGATCCGCGACCGGATGTCGTCGATCTCACGCTCGAGCTCGTTCAGCGTCCACATAGCTCTCTCCAGTCTGCGAGGATCCGCCGACGGATCACCAGCTCCTCCTCGTCGAGGAACTGCCGCACGCGGTCGCCCCTGAACGTGACGTCGTCGGCGACGGCGTCGATGATGCGCTCGGCCACCAGGATCTTGTGCGTCTCGTAGAGCTTCTGGATGCTGGCCGAGAACGCGTCGGTGAACCTCCCGAGGTTCGCCACCATGCGCGCGCAGTGGGGCGCGCGGGCCGCGATGGGCCAGTGCCGCAGCGTCGCGAGCACCGCCACGGCGGCGTCGTAGCGCCCCGGGTGGTCGAGGGCGCCCTCGAGCACGTCGTCGACGCACTGGCCCACGAGGTCGGCGGCGTGCGCCGTGTCGCGGAGCTGGAGGTAGCCGTCGGCGAGGGCCGCGCGGACCTTCACGCCCTCGCGCTGTCCGCGGTGACCGACGGGCTCGAGGGCCGTGAGGAGCCGACGCGCGGAGGCCCCCGCGCCGAGCTTTCGGAGCGCGGCGAGGCCGGGCATCACGGCGGCGAGCAGCTCGCGCGGTTGAGGCGCGTCGGGGGCGCTCGCGAGCGAGGCGACCTCGTCGAGGAGTCGGTCGACCATGTCGCGGTCGCCGAGCGTCGCGGCGGCGCGCACGCACTGGCCGATCACCGCCGCGCGCTGGCCCGGGAGGTTGACCTTGGGGAGCCTCCCGGTGATCGCGCGGAGCACGTCTTCGAGCAGGTCGTCGTTGCCCGTGCGCAGCACCGCGCGGAGCGTCCGCTCGACGGCGAGCTGCTTCTCGTACGCGTAGACGACGCGGTCGTCGAGCACGTCGGCGATGAGCGTCGTCGAGGCCGCGGGCGACGACTCCAGGTCGGTGAGGGCGCGCTCGATGGCGGGCTTGAGGAGCGCGCCGACGGGCTCGGCGACGCGCGTGCGGAGCCACTCGGAGCGCGTGCGGATCCACTCGACGCGGTCCTTCACGCGGGGCTCTTTGACCGTGCTCAAGAGGCCGTCGACCTCGGCCTTCCACGCCTCGGCGTCGCCCTGCGTGATGACGTGCGCGTAGCGGGCGCGGTAGAGCTTGTAGAGGAGCCGGTTGGGGACCTCGTGCACCGACTCCTCGGCGTCGAGGGGCTCCATCACGTCGCGCCCGCGCGCGGCGGCGCCGAGGCGCGCGAAGCCGACGGCGAAGATGAGCCGGAGGTACGCGCCCAGGGGCGTGAGCTCTCGCACGTGCTCGCGCTGCGCGACGCTCCAGAGGTCTTCGAGCACGGTCAGGTGCTCTCCGCGCGCGGCGGAGCCGCTCGCGCCGTCGCCCGACTCGATGGCGATGGCGAAGCGCACGAAGCGGGGCATGTCCACGGAGTCCGAGAGGCCGCGGTCGTTCATGCCGCCGAGCACGCGCTCCCTCGCGCGCGTGGCGCCGAGGCGGTCGCCGCTGCGGGCGTGGAGGGTGCGCGCGACGGTCCACGCGAGCCTGCGAGACACGGCGGTCTCGGGGTCGGTGAACACGCGCTCGGCCTGCTGATAGAACGCGTCGTCGACGAGCGTCTCGCCGCGCAGCGCCATCTCGATCACGCGGGCCCCGAGGAACGAAGCCTCGCCCGGTGAGAGCTTCGCGCGCGTCACGAGCCCCACGAGCTCGTCGCGGCTCCCTGTCGCTCCGATGAGCCTCGCGCGCTGCGCCGCCGCCGCCGCCGCGAGCTCCGCCGTCGCCGCGCCGTGGAACATCCCCGCTTCGAAGCACGCCGCGGCGTCGTCGAGCTCGTTCATGCGGCCCTTGAGCGCGCCGAGCCTCGACCACGGCTCCGCCTCGTCGCAGCCTCCCTCCGCGAGGGTCTTCTCGATGGCGCGGATCTCCTCTCGCATCGCGGCGTCGTCGGGCGCGACGATCGCTTCGGGCACCGGCTCGTGCGCCTGCGCGTCGGCCTTCACCTCGACCCGTCGCCGTCGGCTCGGGGGCGGGGCGTTGTCGTTCGTGGGCCGCTGCTCCACGCGGTCTCGCACCTTCGGCGGCGCTTCGACGTTGAGCTCGGGCCACTCGAACACGCTCTCTTCTTCGAGGCGTTCGAGCTCCGTGCGGCGGTCGGTGACCACGTAGTCGACCCAGCGCGAGAGCGACACCTCGTCGACCGCGCGCACGAGGGTGACCTTCGGGCCGTCGGCGTCTTCGGCGACGATCACGAGGCGCGCGCGGTCGAGCTCCAGCAGCGATCGGAGCTCCTCGCGGCGCATCTTCGGGAGGAGCTGCCTGCCCGGCGGGAGGTACAGGTTGTCGGTGCCCGGCGCGCGCGCGAAGCCCTGCGCGCCCGAGATGTCCGAGACGCGCGTCCCCATGCGCGACACGCCGGGGCGGACGATCTCTTGAAGCACGTAGCGCGTCCCCTCGGGGCCCGTGAGCCGCGCGACGGTGAAGCGCGCGATCTCCTCGGGCGAGAGCGCTTCGACGAGCCCCTCGAGCGCGAGGAACTCGTCAGGGTCGAGCACCCAGAGCTCGGGCTCCGCGAGCGCCGCAGGGCCGAGCCGCAAGCGGATCGTGAAGCGCGTCGCGCCCTCCGCGGCGCTGAAGTCCACCCGGGGCGCGTCGAAGCGCGGGACGAGGGCGTCGTAGACGCTCCTCCATGGCAGCGAGGCATCGAAGAAGCGCCAGCGCCCGTCACGGTCGACGAGGCCGGTGCGTGCGCTCCCCTTGAGCAGCCGCGCCACCACGTCGGCGAGGGGGTGACCCCAGCTCCACTCGACCCAGAGGCTCCCGTCGCCGACGCGCGCGAAGGCCGTCACGCCCTCGGCGCGCTCGTCGCGCGCTCGCATGAGCATGTACATCGGCGGCGACGAGACCCGCACCATCATCACGCGTGCGTTGTCTTCGCGCGCGTCGACCTCGGCGATCGACACGTCGTCGCGGCCGAGCGCGAGGAGCCGCTCGATCGTGCGCTGCGCCCCCTCTCCGCCGAGCTGAACACGGAAGATCACCTCCTCGACGGCGGGGTCTCCGCGGAGCCGCACGGGCGTTACGGCCTCGACGAGCGACGGCGCCTCACGCGCGGCGAACGCGTCCCAGCGCTCGACCTTCTCGGCGTCACCGAGGGTCGCGAGCTCGCACGCGGCGTCGCGCTCCGTGACGCGCACGACGTCGACGCCGCGCGCGCGGAGGCCCTGCGCCGCCGACAAATCGAGGCGCTCGCTGGTGAGGGCGCTACGCGAGGACGACGCGTCGGCGAGCGCGGTCCACGGCCCGACGACGAGCCTCGGCATCTCGTTCGAGAGCGTGTGCAGCGTCGCGAGGTCGCGCTCGGTGCCTGTGAGTCGGATGGCGTACTTCATCGTCGCAGGGGGTGGTCTTCGCGTCAGCCCTTCGTCTTCACGGCCTCGCGCTGAGGCTCGCTCTCGCCCTCGCAGCCGCACTCGTCGGGCGCGCTCTTCGTCGCGGCGCGCTCCACATGAATCCCTTCGACATCGTCGCCGAGCGGAACGCCGAGGAGCTTCTCGGCGAGCGCGCGGTGATCCTTCTCGTGCTCGTGGGGGAGCGCGTCGCTGTCGCTCTCGTATCCGATGATGAGCTCGCGCTTCCCCGTGGCGGGGTTGTGGCGAAACCTGATCGTCACCTCGGCCATCGCGGTCACCCTTCCTTCGCCACGAACGTGCGGATCGTCGCCGCGTCGAGCACCTTGCGCTCGAGCAGCAGCTTGTACAGCGTCTCGTGCAGCGCGCGGTTGTCCTCGAGCAGCGCCTTGCACCGCGTGAGCTCCTCGCGGAGCACCGTGTCGATCTCGTCGTCGACGCGCTGCCGTCGCGCCTCGCCCACCGCGCCGCCGCGGTCTTCACGGCGCATCTCGTCTTCGAGCAGCACGCGCGGGCCGAGCGTGCGCCCCATGCCGTACTGCTCCACCATCGCGCGGGCGATCGTGTTGGCCTGCTGAAGGTCCGACCACGCGCCCACGGAGACCTCGCCGAGCACGAGGCGCTCGGCGCACTGTCCCCCGAGGCCGACGCAAATGTCCGCGCGCATCTCGTCTGCGGTGGTCACATACGGCTTCGTGCGCGCCGCGCGGAGCACGTACCCGAGGGCGCCCTCCTGATCCTGCGAGATGCAGATGCGCTCGGGCGGCGTGGCCTTCGGGAGCAGCATCGCGACGAGCGCGTGACCCGCCTCGTGGATCGCGATGACGCGCTCTTCTTCAGGCGAGAGCACGACGGTGCGGCGGGTCTTGCGCTGCAGGGCCTTGTCGATGTCGTCGGTGGTGAACTCCGTCGCGCCCGTGCGGAGCTGCTGGCGCTTGAGCGCCCTGCACACCGAGTAGAGGTGGTCGCCCGAGAAGGGGATGCCCTTCTCGCGATCGGCCATCCCCTCGGTGCGTCGCACGAGGTGGGCGACGAGCGCGTCGGAGAGCCCGAGCGAGAACTTCTTGTCGTAGATCTTCACGATGAGCGTGCGGTCTTCGGCGCTCGGCGCGGGGATCTCGATCATGAACTCGAAGCGGCCCGGTCGCATGAGCGCGCCGTCGAGCGACTCGAGGTAGTTGGTCGTCCCGACGACGAAGATCATCTCGTTCTTGCGAAAGCCGTCCATCTCCGTGAGGAGCTGGTTGACCATCGAGTGCTCGACGCCCGACCCCACGTAGGTGCCGCGCTGATGCGCGAAGGCGTCGATCTCGTCGAAGACGATCACCGAGGGCGCCGACTGCCGCGCCTGACGGAAGACCCTTCGAAGGTTCTCCTCGCTCTCGCCGACCCACTTCGATTTGAGCTCCGGGCCCGACACCACGATCACCGTGGCGTTGAGCGCCGTCGCGACGGCCTTGGCGAAGAAGGTCTTTCCCGTGCCCGGCGGGCCGTGAAAGATCACGCCGCGCGGGAGCAGCCCTTCGAGCGCTTGAATGTCTCCGTCGCTCGCGAGGGAGTCCTTGCGGCGCACGAGCTCGATGAGCTCCTCGCGGAGGCGCGTCTTCACCTCGACGTAGCCGCCGATGTCTTTCTCGAGGTCGACGTTGGGCAGCTCGATGTCGTCGCTCACCGTCTGCTTGCGGATCTCCTGATAGACCTCTTGCAGCACGGGGCGACCGGCGGTGGCCTCGCGTCGCGCGCCGAGGTCTGAGAAGAGCCGACGGCAGCGCACGGGGTTGAGCCCCGAGACGTATTTGTAGAGCCCGAAGGGGTCGAAGTCGGTGGCGTGCATCGACTTCGCCTCGCGCTGCGTGACGATCTT
>JBPOHC010000522.1:0-28137 GCA_052035985.1 Myxococcota bacterium
GCGCTCCTCCCGAGGCTGATCGCGCACGAGTTCGGACACGCGCTCCGCGACGAGGCGGGGCTCCTCAGCGGCGACGTGTGCGTCGAAGAGCAGGTCGCAGACCGCGTCGCGACGCTCGTCTCCGCGCCCATGATCTCCGCGCGTGACACGGCCCGCGCGGCGGAGATGCTCTCGTTCGTCACGTCGCGGCTCGGCGGCGCGAACGAGGCCGCGGCGCTCCACCGTCACGCGGCGATCGCGCGGCAGCGGCTCGGCCTCGGCGCGCCCGACGACGTGACCTCCCGCGCGAGAGACACGCTCCAGCACACCTACTGGCGCGACGTGAACGCCTACCTGCGACTCACCTCGGCGTGGGCCTGGCTCGACCTCACCCTCAACCAGCGAGATGACTTCGATGCGCTCCGTCGCGACCACTTCACCGCCTGAGCACTGGGTCTCCGACGCCGTGCGCGACCTCGAGACGCTCGCGCGCACGTCGCCTCCCGCGCTCCAGCGACGCCTCGACGAGGCCCTCGCGCGCATGGCTCGCATGAACGGCGCGCAGACGCTCCGTGAGGCGCTCGTGCGTCCCGCGTCGACGCCCTTCGTCGCGGCGGTCGACGCCTGCGCCGACGACCTCGGGCTCACGGGTGATGTACGCGTGGCCTCGATGGGGCGTGCCACCGTGGCGCTCTACGCCTACGTGCGTCTGCAAGACGACCTCGTCGACGAGCCCGATCGCGTCGACCGCGCCTCGGTCTTCGCCGCGGAGGCGCTGCTCTCGGAGCACCTCACGCACTTCGCGATGGCTGTGAGCGACCCCGCGGCCCACGCGTGGCGGGCGCGCATCATGCGACGCTTCGCGGGCGTGGCCGCGACGGAGGTCGACGACCGCGATCGGAGCCCGTCGGACGAAGACCTCGGGTGGATGGGCGAGAAATTCCTCCCGATGGCGGTTCCGCTCGTGGGCATGGCGGTGATGGCGGGACGTGAAGATGTCGTCGCGTCGCTCGTCGAGTTCGTGCGCGAGGTCGGCGCCGCGCTTCAGCTCGTGAACGACGCCTTCAACGTGGCCGAAGACAGCGCGGGCGGTCGCACGACCCCCGTGCTCCGATGGATGCGCGCTTCGAATGTCGACACCGAAGAGGCCGTAGCGCGCGCGACGCTCCTCAGCGACGCGGTGCTCGCGCGCGTGCTCGACGAGGCCCGACGCTTCACCGACGCGGCGACGCGACGCGCCGATGACATGGGGTTCAAGTCGCTCGCGGGGGTGGCCCGACACGCGCGCGCGATGGTCGACCGGACGCCCGAGCGGCTGTGCCGGTTGATGCTGGGCATGGCGGTCTGAGAGGTCACGATGATCGACGACGCAGCCTCCGAAGCATGGAAGCGCAAGGTCGCGAGCTACTACCGGACGACCACGGAGGAGAGCTACCTCAAGTGGGCGGGCGACGCCCTCGCGCTGCACCTCGGGCTCTCAGACGACGACGCGCCCATCACCGATCGCGCCGCGCTCGACGAGGCGCTCCTGAAGATGAACGCGTGGCTCGCCGATCGCGCGGAGATCGCGTCGGGCGCGCGCGTGCTCGACGCGGGCTGCGGCGTCGGAGGGTCTTCGATCTGGCTCTCGCGCGAGCGCGGCGCCGACGTGACGGGCATCACGCTCGACGCGGGTCAGGTCACGCTGGCGCGCGGCTTCGCGGCGGAGCGTGGCGCATCGACGGCGCGCTTCGAGGTGCGCGACTTCGCGGCCACGGGCTTCGCGCCGTCGTCGTTCGACGTCGTGTGGAACCTCGAGAGCCTCTGCCACGCGCCCGACCCCGCGGGGTATCTGCGCCACGTCGCGCAGCTCCTTCGACCGGGCGGACGTTTCGCGTGCATCGATTTCTTTCGCAGCGATCGCGGGTGTCACCTCGACGTCGACGCGATGTGCGAGGGCTGGGTGCTCCCCAACCTTCAGACCGTCGACGAGGTGGCCACCATGCTCCGCGATGAGGGCTTCGTCGACGTCGAGACCGAGGCGCTCACCGCGCGCGCCTTGCCCTCGGCCACCGTCATGGGGCAGATCGGCCTTCAGGAGTGTCTCCGTCACGAGATCGCCGCCGCGCAGGGAGACCGCAGCGGCGCCGCGACGGCAGCGCACTATCGCGCGTCGCTCGCGGCTGCGTCGGGCATGGGTCTCGGCACGATCACCTACGCCTACGTGGGCGCGCGGCGCCGCGGGTCGCCCTTTCATCACGCGTGATGTCAGCGTTCATCGGGCCCGATGATGGCGTTCACCGGGCCCGATGATGGCGGTCACCGGGCCCGATGATGGCGGCATCGCGCCGAGCGAGCTTGTCAATCAATGCCGCGGCGTGCGATCGCAGCGGCCGAGGCGAATGAAGAGTCCCGACAACGGTTACGTGGGGATCGGGATCTACAACGTGAAGCGCACGCACAACTTCGGCGCGCTCATTCGCACGGCCCGCGTGTTCGGCGCCGACTTCGTGTTCACCGTGGGCAGTCGCAACCCCCAGGAGCAGAGCTCGGTGGGCGCCGAGCTCACGCTGCCGCTCTTCCACTTTCCGACGATGGAGCAGTTCATCGCGTCGATCCCGGTGAACGCGAGGCTCGTGTGCGTCGAGCTGGCGCCCTCGGCGCTCGCGATCAAGACCTTCGAACACCCCGCGCGGGCCGTGTATCTGCTCGGCCCCGAAGACGGGACGCTGCCCGACTCCATCATGCGTCAGCACGACACGGTGGTGCTCCCGGGCGCGTACCCGCTCAACGTGGCGATGGCCGCGACGGTGGTGCTCTACGATCGAGTGATGAAGGCGTAGCCCGACTGTCCCAGAGCGACCCGCGTACGCTCCGGGTGGACGAACGATCGCCTCAAAGGACCGGCGGCGGTAACGACGCAGGGAGCGATCTCAGCGCAACACCCCGGCGTCCTCACGGCCGCCGGTTCCTGAGCCACGATCGCCTCAAAGGACCGGCGGCGGTCACGACGCCGGGGGGCATCTCAGCGCATCACCCCGGCGTCCTCACGGCCGCTGGTTGCTGCTCGGTGCTCCATCAACAACAATCTGGGACAGTCGTGGTAGCCGACGACGGCGTAGGTCACATCAGCGGGCCCATGCGCCGCTCGCCGCGCTCGTACACGACGTGCGCGCGGCCCACGAGGAGCGGATCGATGGCGCCGATGTGCAGCGGGTCCTTGTTCGTGTAGGGCAGCTTGTGGAGCACGTAGCGCATGGCGTTGATGCGCGCGCGCTTCTTACAGTCGCTCTTGATGACCGTCCACGGCGCGTCGGCGGTGTCGGTGGCGAAGAACATCGCCTCCTTGGCGCGGGTGTAGTCCTCCCACTTGTTGAGCGAGGCCTTGTCGACGGGGCTGAGCTTCCACTGCTTGAGGGGGTGCGCCTCGCGCTCGCGGAAGCGCCGGTGCTGCTCCTTGCGGCTCACCGAGAACCAGAACTTGATGAGGTGCAGCCCGCTCCGCACGAGGTGGCGCTCGAACTCCGGCGCCTGGCGCATGAACTCCTCGTACTCGTGGTCGGAGCAGAACCCCATCACCCGCTCGACGCCCGCGCGGTTGTACCAGGAGCGGTCGAACATCACGATCTCGCCGCGCGTCGGCAGGTGCTCGATGTACCGCTGAAAATACCACTGGCCCCGCTCGGACTCCGAGGGCTTCTCGAGCGCGATCACGCGCGCGCCGCGAGGGTTCAGGTGCTCCATGAAGCGCTTGATGGTGCCGCCCTTGCCCGCCGCGTCGCGCCCCTCGAAGAGGATCACCACGCGCTGCCCGGTCTCCTTCACCCACGCCTGGAGCTTCAAGAGCTCGACCTGGAGGCCGTACTTCTGCCGCTCGTAGTTCTTACGGAGCATGAGGTGCTTGTAGGGGTATCCGCCCTCGCGCCAGTCGTCGGCGAGCTCCTCGTCGGGGTTCGTGACCACGGGCTCCTCGGGGTGTCGCCCCGCCCGCTGGAGCGAGCGGACGAGCGCCTCGACGTCGTCGTCGGAGGCCCCCGTCACGATGGCCTCGATGGCCTTCGCGGTCTCGGAGACGTCCCTCGTCCCGCGGGTGATGATGTCCCTCACCGCGGTCTCGAGCGCCTGTCGCCGCGACGCCGTCACGTCTGACACGACGTGCTTCTCGATGCCCTCGGGCGTCAGATCGGGGGAGATGTCCCCCGCGCGCACCGCCCGGGCCCCGCGGCCTTTGGGAGCGTCCCCCTGAGACTCGCTCCCCGCCTCGTGATCAACCTGCCCCTTCGTCGACGCGCGTCGTCTGGTCACCATCGGTCACTCCTTCGGCGGTTCTTAGGGCCCGACTCGCGAAAGAGAAACGCCCGCGCCGCGGTCACTCCTCCCAGCGCGACTCGACGAAGCGGTTGAAGGCCTGGATCACCGCGCCGGCCTTCGCGTCGGGCCTGCGCGCGTCGGCCTTCGTGAGGTCGCCGAGGCCCGCGTCGGCGAACGCCTTCAACAGTTCCGCATCCTCGCGGCAGGAGCGCTGCAACAGCCGGAACTGGGCGACCTCGTCGCGCTGGTTGTCGCCGAGCTCTCTGACGCGCACGCGCAGCCGCTTGAAGGTCACCGTCGCCGCGAAGTGTTCGAGGATGGCCGCGATGGCGGCGCTGAGCTCGGTCTCGTGTCGGGCGTCCATGGAGGCCCCCACGGTACCACCGCTCGACTCCGCGCCAGGAGCGCTTATTTATAGCCGATCGCGTCGGCCTGCACGGCGCGCCCCTCGACGGCGAGCGCGACGCCGCAGGCGGGCGACCGGAGGTTGGGGTCGATCTTGATCTGCTCGTTGTTGACGCCCCAGAGGGGCCTCCCGTCGATGAGCGAGTACGCCGCCGTGGTGAAGGCGTTCGACACGACGACCACGTCGTCTTCGACCAGGAGCGTGCCCGGCGCGAAGAGGTGCGTCGACTCGTAGAGCACCGAGCGCCACGAGAGCGCCCCCGTCGCGAGGTCGAGGGCCAGCACGACGTGGACGTTCACGGGGTCCGCGAACATCCCCTGCGCGCGCCGCTGCTCGAGGCCGAACACCACGACGCGATCGCCCGCCACCGCGGCGCGCGTGAGCGCGAAGGAGGGGTCGGGATAGACGGGGTCCGTGGCGCCGGGGAGCATCGCCTTCCACACGATGCGACCCGAGACGAGCTCGTGCGCGACGACGCGGCCGTGGCCCGCCGTGACGAGGATCTTCGGCGGGACGCTTCGATAGTTCATGCGGGCCTGTATCGCGCCGCGCTCGGCGGGCGGTCAAGGCGCCGCGCTCAGGCCATCGAGAGCCGCGTTGAATCGAAGCCGTCGGGGGTCATGCGCCGCCGCGAGCGCGCGAGGCCCGAGAGGAGCGTCACCACCTGATCGCGCTGGATGGGCTTGGTGATGAAGTCGTCCATGCCCGCGGCGAGGCACCGCTCGCGATCGTCCGCGAGGGCGTTCGCCGTGAGCGCCACGATGGGGATCGCCGCCCTGGGGTGAGGGAGCTGACGGATCCTCGCCGTCGCCTCGTAGCCGTCCATCACGGGCATCTGGCAGTCCATGAGCACGACGTCGAAGGGGCGCGCGCGCACGGCCTCGACGGCCTCGGCGCCGTTGAGCGCCACGTCGATCACGCAGCCGAGCTTGCGGAGCAGCGCGGTCATCACGCGGCGGTTCACCTCGACGTCCTCGACGAGCAGCACGCGCATCCCCGTGACGTCGGCCTGGATGGCGCGCGGCGTCGACGGGCGCAGCGGCGGGGGCCTGATCGTGACCTCGTAGGGCATCTCGATGCGGAACGCGCTGCCGACGCCGGGGGCGCTCTCGGCCGACACGGTGCCGCCCATGAGCGTCACGAGGTCGCGGGTGATGGCGAGGCCGAGGCCCGTGCCGCCGAAGCGCCGCGTGGTCGACGAGTCGGCCTGGGTGAACTTCTCGAAGATCGTCGCGAGCTTCTCGGGCTCGATGCCGATGCCGCTGTCGCGCACCTCGATGAGCAGCCTGCGCTGACGGTCCCGCGACGTGACGCCGACGTGCATCTCGACGCCGCCGCGCTCGGTGAACTTCACCGCGTTGCCGACGAGGTTGAGCACCACCTGCTTCATGCGCGTGGGGTCGCTCATCACCGCGTCGGGCACCTCGGGGTCGACCTCGCAGGCCACGGTGATCCCCTTGGCCGCGGCGCTCTGCTGCACGATGGCCTTGACGTTCTGCACCACCTCGCGAGGCGAGCACGCGATGCGCTCGAGCACGAGCTTGCCGGCCTCGATCTTCGAGAAGTCGAGCAGGTCGTCGACGACCTCGAGCATGTGCTGCGCCGAGAGCCTCGTCGTCGCCACGTACTCGCGCTGCTGCCCGTCGAGCTCGGTGTCGCGCAGGAGGTCGACCATGCCGAGGATGCCGTTGAGCGGCGTGCGCATCTCGTGGCTCATGTTCGCGAGGAAGTCAGACTTGGCCCGGCTCGCGATCTCGGCGGTGCGCTTGCCGTCGAGGAGCTCGAGCTCCTGGCGGCGCGCGTCGAGGAGGCGGAGGTACTGCCGCGCGATCACCACCGTGGCCGTGAGGAGCAGCGCGAACACCGCGAGGAGCTGGGCGATGCGCTGGCGGCGGGCGTGCTGGATCTTCGCGATCCAGTCCGCGGCGGGGTAGTCGACGCCGAGCACCGCGTCGACGCGTCCGGCGTCGTCGAACATGGGGTAGAACGCGCTCACCGAGGTGCCCCATCGGTCGGTCACCATCTCGTCGTCGAAGGCGGGTCGCCCCTCGAACGATCGCAGGAGCGCGGCGTTCTGCGCGGCCTCTTCGTAGGGCTCGCCGATGTCGGTGCGGGCCTCGCGCTCACCCCGGATGCGGCCGTCGCGGTTGTAGTCGGTCTCGGAGTCGACCCAGAGCGCGATGCGCCCGTCGGGCAGGCGGTGGAACGTGTAGATATCCGAGACCCTGGGGTTCGCCGCGACCCAGCGTCTCTGGGCTTCGATGAGGCTGAGGTAGGTCGCGTCGTCGGGGGGCGTGTCGAGGCGGATGCGCGCGTGACCGAGGCTGTGGAGCTCTCGCGCATACACGGGCGCGAAGCCCTCGACGGTGCTCACGAGCCGCTCCCGCTCCTCGCGCTCGGCCTCTCGGACGGTGAAGATCCCTGGCACGATCATGAGCAGCGTGACGAGCGCGAAGGCCCATCCGCTGAGTCCTTCGAACTCGAGCTTCTTGAAGCGCCACGCGGCCACGGAGGTCGCGGCGATGACCAGCGAGACGAAGACTGCCAGGTCGAGGGTGGGGTTCATCGGACCGGGGGGGAGCGGCTGCCGGGGGGCAGACTTTCGCGCTCACTCGCTCGAACGGTCGAAGCGCGGTCGAGCTTGAGCCAGGTCCGCGACGCGGTCAGCGGGCGACGGAGGGCCTCGCGCGCACTCGCCAGGTCGAGAGCCACGGGAGCGCGTCGCGGAGTTCGAAGCGAAGCGTTCCTCGGGCGACGGGCGTTCCGTCGGAGGCGCGCGCGATCTCGGTGACCAGGGTGGTCATGCCCGAGAGCGCCGACGCGAGCGAGACGCTCTTCTCGCCGTGGAGCGCGTAGTCGACGCCGTCGTCGCCCGTGAACGCGAGGTCGTACACGAGCGTTCCGCGACGCGCGAGGGGACGCATCACGAGGGTGCCGTCGCAGCGTGCCCGCAGCGCGATTCCGCCGACGGTGGCGGTGCCTTCGAGGCGCATCACGGCGCCCTCTCCGACGAGCGAGCGGGTGATCTTCGTGGCGTCTGCGAGCGCCGCGCGGACGGTGAACTCCGCGTCGAACTCGCGCCCCGTCGAGAGCATCGCGCAGCGGCCGCGCATCGTCTCGGTGAACTCGACCTGCGCGTCGGCGGGCGGCGGGGGAGGGGACCTCCGCGCGGGCCGTGAGGTCGACTCGACGCGCCTCGCCACGAACGCGCTGGCGCGCTCCGCGAGGGCCATGATCGTCACCTGCGGATTGACCCCGAGAGGCCCGTTCACGCACGACCCGTCGACGACGAAGAGATTCTCGACGTCGTGGGTCTCGTGCGTGGGCGACACGACGGAGCGCGACGGGTCTCTGCCCATGCGGCAGCTCCCGAGGGGGTGAAAGGCCGCCAGGTCGAGCTGGTGCGCGGCGATCGAGTCGGGCGCGTCACGCTCGAAGCGCTCGACGTCGCGCATCGTGCGAAAGCCGTCGCAGCCGCGAATGCCCGTGAGCACCTCGCGCGCCCCCGCCGCGAGGAAGAGCCTCGCGAGGAGCCCGTGGCCGCGGAGGATCTTTCTGCGGTCGACGTCGTTGAGGCGGTACGTGAGCAACGGGTCGCCGCCGGGGCCGATGGAGACGCGACCGCGAGAGGTCTCGGCGATCATGAAGCCGAAGCACGCGAGGTGATCGAAGCGGTCGACGAAGCGGGTCCACGCGGGGCCCACGGCGTGAAAGGTCGAGGCCGCGACGTCGACGGGGACGAACGCGCCCTCGAAGCGAATCCCCTCGGAGAGAAACTGCTCGATGCCGTAGCTCTGGGGGATGCCTTCCCACCCCGCGATGCGCTCGTCGAAGTCGCCCCACGCGCTCGACGCGGGGTGCACGGTGAGGTTGCGCCCGACTTCACCGGATCGGTTCGCGAGGCCCTGCCGCAAGAGCATCATCGGCGTGCCGATGGAGCCCCCGGCGAGCACCACGGTCTTCGCGAGCACGCGGATGCGTCCGTTGCGTCCGCCCCTGGCGCGCGCCACCACGCCCACGGCGCGACCGCCCGCGAGGAGCACCTCTTCGACCCTCGCGTGGTGGGCCAGCATCGCGCCGGCCTTGAGCGCCGCGGGGACGTACGTGACGTTCGTCGATCGCTTCGCGTCCGTGGGGCAGCCGAAGACGCACTGACCCTGACCGTCGCAGCCCGACGCGTTGCGGGTGAGGGGACCGTGCGCCCAACCGAGCGCCTCGGCGCCGCGCGCCACGACGCGAGCGCTCCCACCGAGCGCCGACGCGCCGCCGGGGGAGACCTCGATGGCGGCCTCGACCTTCGCGAAGAAGGGCTCCATCGCCTCGGGGTCGAGGTCGGTCAACCCGTCTTCGAAGCGCCATCGACGGAGCACGTCCGCGGGTGTTCGAAGGCACGTTCCCGAGTTCACGGTGGTCGATCCGCCGACGGTGGAGCCCGTGGGCATGGCGATGAACGTGTTGCCCACGAGCCCCCGCTGCCGCTGCATCGCGAGCCCGCGCTCCCACGCGCGACCGCGGAAGTCCTTGCGCGTGAAGTGCCCGCCCTCCTCGAGGATCACCACCGCGTAGCCGTCGGCCGCGAGGGCGCGCGCCACGGGGCCTCCGCCCGCGCCGCTGCCGACGATCACCACGTCACACTCCAGGGTCTCGCCGTCGTCCATGTCGCGCGCGTCGAGCACGCGCTCCTGCCACCGCGCGCGCTCTTCGATCACCGGGAGCCCGACGATCCCGACGCGTCCGCCGAGCGAGTCGGGGAGGTTCGACGTGAGCACCTGCGCGAGCTTGATGGGCGCCGTCACCGCCCGCACCAGCGCCGCCGTCGCGACGCTCTGCGAGAGCCTCACCAGGGCCGCCGTGCGCGCCTCGATCGGGAGCGCCGAGAGCCTCGACCCGCTCACCGCGACGGCCGCCACGTCGAGGGCGTGAAGGGCCGCGCGCCACGCGCGATCGGCGGGCGCTCCGAAGCGATCGAGGGCGTGCTCCACCGCGTCGACCATGGCGGGCCCCGGCGCCGAGACGAAGGCTCCCGCGGGCGCCGCGGCCTCTGCGATCGCGAGGAGCAACCGCGCCTCGTCGGCACCGATCCGTCGCGCGCTCGCCTGCCTGTCAGACCCGTCTGCCATGTGTGATCCCTCTCCGTTCGTGGCCGCGGACAAATATTGACCACATGGTCGTTGTTTCCACAAGTGGGCGGCGACTATGATCTCGCGCCGAGGACGACGATGGAGCGAGACTGGTGCAACGGCTTTCGGTACGCGGGCGGACCGAAGGGCCACTACGAGAGCTATTTTCAGCGGGCGAACCACCCCACGCGCCCGCTGGCCTTCTGGATCCGTTACACGGCCTTCTCGCCGCGGGGGCGCCCCGACGACGCGGTGGGAGAGCTCTGGGCGATCTGGTTCGACGGCGAGGCGAAGACGGTCTCGGCGGTCAAGCAGGTGCTGCCCTTCTCGCGTTGCAGCTTCGCGCCGCGCGGCCTCTCGGTGCGCGTGGGAGACGCCACGCTCGATGGCGCTTCGCTCTCGGGCGAAGCCTCGTCGCTCGGTCGCACGATCGGGTGGACGCTCGCGTACGAGTCTCCGTCGCCCGCGCTGCTCCTCTTGCCCGAGGGGCTCTACAAGGGACCCTTTCCGAAGGCGAAGGCGCTCGTCGGATCGCCGCTCGCGGTGTTTCGTGGCGAGGTGCGCGTCGACGGAGAGACCCACGCCATCGAGTCGTGGGTCGGGAGTCAGAACCACAACTGGGGCTCTCAGCACACCGACGAGTACGCGTGGGGTCAGGTCGCGGGCTTCGACGACTCGCCGGGGAGCTTTCTCGAGGTCTCGACCGCGCGGGTGAAGATCGGGCCCCTGCGAAGTCCGTGGATGACCCTCATCGTGCTGCGCCACCGCGGCGAGGAGTTCGCCCTCAACGGCCTCGGCACCGCGATCCGAGCCGACGGGCGCTACGACTTCTTCGCCTGGACCTTCGCTTCGACGAGGGGAGACGTCTCGATCGAGGGGCGAATCGAGGCGCCACATGACGCCTTCGTCGGCCTCCCCTACGACAATCCCCCGGGCGGTCGAAAGACCTGCCTCAACACCAAGATCGCGCGGTGCACGCTCACCCTTCGTAGAAAGGGGATGGCGCCCGTCACGCTCACCACGGCGAACCGCGCGGCCTTCGAGATCCTCACCGATCGCGTCGATCATCGCGTGCCCGTGCTCGGCGTGTGACCCTCGCGGCATACGCGATGCAGCCGTGAGCGACGGCTTCAGGAAGGGCTACGCTCATGGACCGACGCGATTTTCTCTCGAACGCGCTCGCGGCAGGGACGGGCTCGGCGGTCGTTTCTTCGATCGGATGCGCTCAGACCTTTCAACAGCTCCCCCGTGAGGTCATCACCGACGACGAGGCCGAGGAGATCCTCGCGCGGCTGTCACACTCGCTCCCCGCGGCGCGCGACGCACGGCTCGTCAGCGGAATCGTGCGCGCGGAGCGTCCCGCCGCACACGATGCCATGCGCGGCTACCTCGAGGTGGCCGATGAGCTCGCCTCGAAGGCCCTCACCGGGATGGTGATCGGCGGCGCGTTCGGGCAGATCCCCGCGGGCAAGGTCGCCAACGACCGCGTGAAGCAGCGCCTCGTGGAGCTGTCTCCGGACCTCGACGAGCACCTCGTCGCGGCCACCGCGCTCCTCGCGCAGATGCCCGCTCGCCAGAAGGCCGACCTCGACGACGCCTTCCGCGGGCACGCCGAGATTCCCATGCGCGTCGGTGAGCTCCTCGACCGCCACGCGGGCGGCGGGGACTTCACGCCCTCGACCCGCTTCAAGCTCCGTCGCGTCGTGGCCGACCTCACCGCGAGGCTTCGCACGCAGCGCTTCTCGGTGGTCTGCGACGAGTACCTCGACAAGATGCACCGCCTCGCGGCCTTTCACGCCGACGAGGTCGCCTTCGCGCGCGAGGTGGCTTCGCACGCGACCGTCGCGGCCCTCTTCGCCCACACGATGCAGGTCGCCGCGCCGGCGCCGCAGAGTCCAGATCGTGAAGCTCCGCCCGCGCGCGCGCCGCTGCCTCCGCTGGTCGTCACGCCGGGGAGGCCCATCCCCTACGATCCGCCCGCCGGGGTCCCGTCGACCTTCGCCGCGACGCAGGGCCGACGCTCGACCACCGTGGCGCACCCCGGCAGCGGCACGATGGTGGCGTCGGGGGTCATCGCCGGGATCGGCGTCGGCGCCCTTGGTATCTCGGGGATCATTCAGGCGGCGGGCAGCCGTGGGGCGATCGTCGTCGGCCTCACGATCGGGGCGATCATGCTCGCGATCGCCCTCATCGTGCTGATCATCGGCGCGATTCAGTATGCCGCGGCGTGATGTCGTCATCACGGGCGTCGGCGCAGTCAGCGCCCTCGGCCACGGCTTTGATGCGCTCGCTGCGTCGCTCTTCGAAGGCCGCGAGGCGATCGCGCCCATCACGCGCTTCGACGTGTCGGCCTTCGGGCGTCGCGGCGTCGCCGCGCTCGTGCGCGACGCCCACGGAGACGCGCGCTGGATCGACTTCGCCATCGAGGCCGCGAAGGAAGCGCTCGCGATGGCGCGCGTCGACGCCGCGGCCACCCGCGTCGCCCTCGTCATGGGCACCAGCCTCGGCCACGGCAACACGCTCACCGACGGGACCTCCGCCGTCGCGGCGGCCCTCAATCTCCGCGGCCCTCGCGTGACCTTCTCGACGGCGTGCACCTCGTCTGCGAACGCGATCGGCTACGCGCGGGACCTCGTCGCGTCGGGCGACGCAGACATCGCGCTCGCGGGCGGCGCGGACGAGGTGACGCTCGGGCTCTTCGCGGGCTTCGACGGGCTCAAGGTCATCGCCGAGGGCCCCTGCGCGCCCTTCGGCCCGGTCTTCGGCACGACGCTCGGCGAGGGCGCGGGCTTCGTCGTGCTCGAGCGCGAGGGCGCCCGCGACGTGAGCGCGCTCGGCCACCTCGCGGGCTACGGTCTGTCGAGCGACGCGTACCACGAGACCTCACCCGACCCGCGAGGCATGGGTGTGTGCAGAGCGGTTCGTGCCGCGCTCGGCGACGCGCGATGGACACCCGACGCGGTCGACTACGTGAACGCGCACGCGACAGGCACCGCGAGCAACGACGAGGCCGAGTGGCTCGGCATCGAGGCCGCGCTCGGCGCGCGCGCGAAGGCCATTCCGGTGAGCGCTTCGAAGGGATCGATCGGTCACGCGCAGGGCGCCGCGGGCGTGCTGGAACTCCTCGTCACGATGGCGTGCGTGGCGCGCGCGTGCGTCCCGTCGTCGCCGCGCGCTGAGGCTGGGCGGAAGCGCGGGCCGTCCGATACGGCCGCGGGGCCGCTCCCTCGGGCGCATCGGGTCACGCGGTATCTCTCGCTGAGCAGCGCGTTCGGCGGCGCCAACGTCGCGCTCGCCATCGGGCCCTCCGTGCGACCTGAACCTGCGCGGAGGGCGGTCTCGATCCTCTCAGAAGGCGTGGCGCTCGGTGACGAAGAGATCGCTCGCGCGAGGAGCGGCGAGGGGCTTCGGGCCGTGGCTCCGTCGGTCGATCCGCGCTCGCTCGATCCGCTCGCGCGCCTCGCCGTCTGCGCCTGCGGAGCCGCGCTGCGAGGCATCGGAGGCGCGCCCTCGGGCGACCTGCGCGATCGGGCGGGGATCATCCTCGCCGCGCCGAGGGTCTCTCCAGAGAGCGCGCGGGCCTGGCAGGACGCCATCGACAAGCGCGGCTACACGCGCGTCAACGCGGCGGCCTTCGCGCGGCTCGTGCTCCACGCGACCACGGGAACCGTCTCGAAGGCCTTCTCGTTGCGGGGGCCGGCGAGCACGCTGGCGGGCTCCTCGACGGCGGGGCTCGCCGCGGTGGCCTACGCGGCCTCGATGCTCGCGACGCGTGACGACGCCGACGTGATGCTCGCAGGCGCCGCCGTCGAAGACGAGCACGCGGAGCCGTCGCGAGAGGGCGCCGCGATCGTGTGTCTCGGCGCTGGTATCACTGAGGGCCGACCGGTCGTCGCTGGGGTGGCGATCGAAGGCGCCGGGCGCGTCGAAGCGGCCATCGCGCGAGCCGCTTCGCGCGGTCGAGACGGCGCCCGATGGACCGTGATCGATGGTGCCGGGGCGACCCGAGCCACGGCCGCCGTGGAGGCTCTCCTCGGCGCGGCGCGCGCGATCACGGAGGGCCGCGCGCGCGTCGCGGGCGTCGCGGCGCATGACGAACAACTGAGCTGTGCGATCCTGCTGGAGGGCTGCTGCGATGAACGATGATCTCGACGAGAGGCTGAGAGCGCGCGAGGCGATCCTCGCGAGGATTCGGTCGGTGCTGATCGACCTGCTGCGGGTGTCGCGCGCGCCGGAGCAGATCGACCTCGACGCGCCGCTCTTCGGCACGGGCCTGCTCCTCGACTCGGTCGACGCGATCGAGCTCACGGTGGCGCTCGAAGCGGAGTTCGGGCTGCGCCTCCGCGACGAGGACCTCAAGCCCGACGGCTTTCGCACGGTGCAATCGCTCGTCGATCTGGTGATCTCGCGCGGAGGTGCGGCGTGACGATCGAGCGTGAAGTGGCCGCGATTCGAACGGCCGTTGGAGTTCACGTGGCGCGCGACGTCGCGGTGGTCGAGGTGAGCGGCGCCCAGGCCCTCACGGCGCTCGAGCGCGTGCTCCCGACGGACCTCTACCTCCGCGACGGTCAGTGCCGTCAGTCGCTCATTCTGGGAGATGGAGCGCGGCCGATCGCCGACGTGCTCGTCGCGCGCGACGACGATCGTTACGTGCTCGAGGTGTGGGGCCTCACGGCCGACGAGGTGCTCGCGCGGCTGCGCGGCTGCGGCGTCGAGCACGAGGCGAGGCCGCTCGACGTAGCCGTGGTCTCGGTGCACGGGCCGTGGGCCTGGGAGCTCATGGGCGAAGCCTTCGACGCGGGCGCCGGCGCGGTGCCGTACCTCAACGTGTTTCACCTCGAAGGCAACCGGTGTTTCCGCGCGGGGCGCACGGGCGAGTTCGGCTTCGAGATCCTCGCGCCTCAGGACACCGCAGAAGCGCTCGCAGCACGCCTCGATGAGCGGGGCGCGCGCTTCGGCGCCTCGCGCGTGTCGACGGAGGCGCTCCTCCACTGCTCGTTCGAGAGCTGGTTCTTCGACCCGTCGTTCGTGCCCGACGGCGACGTCACGCCCGTCGAGCTCCAGCTCCAGTGGCGCCTCGCGGCCTCGCGCCCGTACGTCGGTCAAGAGGTGGTCGCCGCGCGGCTTCGCTCGCCGACGCTCCGACGGCTGACCTTCGTCGTCACCGAGGAGCTCGCATCGACCGGAGACCGCGTGACGCTCGACGGCGATGAGGTCGGGGTGATCACGCGCGCCGCGCGCTCCCTCACGCGCGGTGACTACGTCGCGCACGCGCTCCTCGACGCGCGCGTGGCGCACGGCGGCCTCGACGTGTTCGAAGTGCGCTCGGGCGGACGCGCGCTGCGTGCTCGCACCGTGGCGCCGCCGCTCGTCGCGAACCGGAGCCTCTCGGTCGATCCTCGCAGGCACGCATTCGAATGCGCGGATGAGATCAGCTTTCCGCCGATCGCGCGGGGAGGTCCGCCGGGGATCACGCCATGAGATTCGAAGGCAAGACCGCGCTGGTCACGGGCGCGAGCCGCGGCCTCGGGCGGCACATCGCCGTCGCGCTCGCGGCCGAGGGGGCGTGGGTTGCGCTCGGCTGCCGAAGACGCGTGGCCGACGCGAACTCAACGCTCGACGCGATGCGCGCCGCGGGGGGCGACGGCGCGGTCTCGGCCTTCGACGTGCGCGAGTTCGACGAGGTGCGACGCGCGGTCGACGAGGTGCTCTCGGCGCGCGGACGCGTCGACGTGGCGGTGCACTGCGCGGGGATCGCGCGCGACGGATACCTCGCCACGGCGACCACGGAAGACGTCGACGACGTGCTTCGAACGAACCTCCACGGCGCGATGCACCTCGCGCGATGCGTCGCGCGCCCGATGCTCGCTTCGAAGCGCGGCGCGATCGTGTTCGTGACCTCCGTCGCAGGAATCCGCGCCAGCGCGGGGCAGGCCAGCTACTCGGCTTCGAAGGGCGCGCTCGTCTCGTTGACCGCAACGCTCGCGGCGGAGCTCGGCGCTGCGGGGGTGCGCGTCAACGCCCTCGCGCCCGGTCTCATCGCGGCGGGAATGGTCGAACGGCTCCCTCCGCGCGCGCTCGAGGAGCGACGGCTGCACATTCCTCTCGGCCGCCTCGGACACCCCGACGAGGTGGCGCGCGCGGCGCTCTTTCTCGCGTCCGATGACGCGAGCTACATCACGGGGCACACGCTCGTGATCGACGGAGGGTTGTCGCTGTGAGCGAGCTCAAGCTCCGCCTCGGCGCCGACGTGGTGGCTGCGCTCCTGCCGCATCGGCCGCCGCTCCTCCTCGTCGACGGCGTCGAGACCTTCGCGCGCGAGCCCGCCCCGACGCTCACCGCGCGACGCGCCATCTCGGTGCACGAGCCCGTGTTCGCAGGGCACTTTCCCGGAATGATGCTCTGGCCCGGGATCTACACGATCGAAGGGATGGGGCAGACCTGTCAGCTCCTCCTCACGTGGCTCGCGGTGTCGGAGGGCTTCGCGCGCGCAGGGCTCGGTGACGCCGAGGCGATCGCGGCGCTCCGCGCGCTCGACGGACGCGCGCGCCTCAAGGGAGCCTCGTCGGCCGAGGCCGCTGCGAAGCTACAAGCGCACCTCGGCGACCCCGAGGGGCGCATCGGCGTGAGCGCCGCGGTCGACGTTCGCTTCCTCGATCCGGTCTTCGCGGGAGACACGCTGAAGTACCAGGTCACGCTCACGCACGCGCGTGATTCCGTGCGCCGCTTCGACGTTCAAGCGTCGGTCGACGGCGCCCCCGTCGCGCGCGGAACGATGACCGCGTCGCTCCCCGTCGGGCGACGCCGTGCGTAACGCGCTGGCGCTCACGCTGTGCCTCTCGGCGAGCGCGTGCGCGTCGACGCTCGTGTGGACGGTGCGAAGCGGCGATCGCGTCGTGCGCGTCGACGTCGTCGAGCGATCGGGGAGACAGCGGGTGATCGTCGGGGCGCGCGCGCATCCCTACGTCGACGCCGTGGGCCTCGAAGGGATCGCGGTGAGCGCCGACGGTCGAACGGTGGCCTATCCCGCGCTTCGATCGGGGCGCTGGCAGCTCTCGGTGAACGGCTCCTTCAGCGCGCGCTACGACGGAATCGGCGCGGTGGCGCTGAGCCCCGACGGACTTCACGTCGCCTTCGCCGCGCAACGCGCGAGACGCTGGCGCATCGTTCGCGACGGCCGCGAAGACGGCGACCACATCGCGATCATGGCGTCGTCGCTCCGATGGAGCCCCCGAGGTCACCGCCTGGTCTACGTGGCGCGCGACGCAGACGGAGAGCGCGCGGTGATCGACGGCGTGCCGCAGCCTGTCTTCTCCGAGGTGCGCGCGCTGCGCTTCGGCGACAAGGACGCCCGCGTCGCCTATGTGGCGCGCGACGGCGACGGCGAGCGCGTGGTGGTCGACGGCCGCGCAGGGCCGCGCACGAAGCATGTCACCGAGCTCGCGCTCGCCAACGAGGGCGCCACCGTCGCGTGGATCGCCGAGCGAGACGCGGGCGCCGATCTCGTCGTCGACGGCGCCGTGATCGCGTCGAGTTCGCGGACGTTCACCGGCCTCCGCGTGAGCGCCTCGGGCGCGAGGGTCGCGTGCTTGCGAGTGAACCGCGAGACCGTCGACGCGGTGGTCGATGGTCGCACCGCGGGCACCTTCGACGACGCCGTCGCAGAGACGCTTACGCTCACGCGCGACGGCGCACACCTGACCTTCGTCGCGGTGGTCGACGGGCAGCGCGCGGTCGTGCGCGACGGGCGTCTCGGCCCCCGCGTCGATCAGGTCACCGAGCTCGTTTCGAACGACGACGGGCGATGGGCCTGGGTGGGCTTTCGCGAGGGCGCGTGGTCGGCCTGGGTCGACGGCCGAAGGGTGCGCCGAGAGCGCGCGTGGATGGGCGGAATCACCGTCGCCTCGGGGAGCTCCCGCTACGCGCTGCTCATTCGTCGCGACGGTGTCCACACGGTGCGAGACGACCTGCGAGAGCGCCCCGTGGGCGCGGCTTTCTCAGACTCGCTGACCTTCGACGCGCGCGGCGCGAGGTGGGGCTGCATCGCGGCCACGCGCCCCGGCTCGGGCGTGAGCTTCGTCCTCGAAGGCGGCGAGCGACGACCGATCGAGCGCGAGGAGTTCGGCGCGATGCTCCTCGGCGGTCGGCTCGATCGTGCGGGGGTGACTGCGCTGGTTCGCGCGGAGCTCTCGCGGTAGCGACGCGATCACGGCGAGGTGCGCCGCTCATCGCGACCGCGGGGTCGCATCGAAGTTCGCCGCTTCACGCCTCGCGTTCGAGGAGATGCAACGCCCGCCGCGCCGCAGCGCCGAGCGTCTCGACGCAGGGATCGCACGCGTTGCCGCAGCAGCGGCTCCAGCCGGCTTCGTCCTCGTCGAGGTAGGCGTACACCGCGCTCATGTGCGTGAGGTCGAGGCCGCTCTCGCGACAGGCGCGTGAGACGGCCGCGTCGATGTGTTGGGGGGCGAAGCGTTCGAACACCTTGCTCATCGCGAGGGAGCGTACAACGCCGCGCGCTGAGACTTCGACGTCGATGAGCGCCCGAGGCTGCGGTCACCGCGACGAGACGGCGCCGACGACGAGGGCGACCAGGCTGCCGAGGCCGATGAGGGCGGCGACGCCCGCGACGAGCCCGAGCACGACGAGCAGGCCGCGGGTGATGGCTTGCGACTTCGTGAGGTTCCGTCCGTCGCCGTTGTAGGGCGCCTCTCCGCTGAGCACGCGCACGTCGGGTGCTGCGCGCAGGTCGAGGTCAAATGCCCACCACGACTGTCGCACAGAGATCGTTCGACCCAGGACCGCGAACGACTGCGACACGCCTGGGAGCTTCACGCCGGACCACCACGTGCACAACGGCGCGCCGTTCACGCGGGCCTCGCCGCGACTCGTGGTGATCACGTCCCAGTCGACGTCGAGGCGGACCGTGCTCCCGCCGATTTCGAGCGCCCACGTCTTCAGCATGGGGAGACTTTGAGATCGCTCCCTCCGCGAGGCAATGGCTCCGCCTCCGAGGTGCCGCGCAACTGCGCTCGCGCGGAGGCCATTGGTGTAGACTCCGCGCGTTGGTCGCCGAACCGCTTGAGCCACCGGCCTTCGTCCCAGGACGGCACTTCGGACGCTACGAGGTGTTGTGCGAGCTTGCGCGCGGCGGAATGGGCGTCGTCGCCGTCGGCAGACTTCAGGGCGTTCACGGCGTGCGGCGGCTCGTGGCGCTCAAGATCATTCACCCCCACCTCACGCGCGACGAGCAGTACTCGCGGATGTTCTTACGCGAGGCCGAGATCGCGTCGCAGGTGCACCACGGCAACGTGGTCCCGGTGCTCGAGCTCGGTGAGGAGGGCGCGCAGTACTTCCTCGTGATGGAGTACTTCCCCTCGCTCTCGCTCCTGCAGATCATGCGGGAGTCCGCGCGGCGGGCCCTGCCCATTCCCCTCGCGTTCTCCGCGGCCGTCGTGGCCGACGCGTGTGCGGGGTTGCACGCGGCGCACGAGCTCCGCGACGCGCGCGGATCGCTCCTCGGCGTGGTGCATCGCGACGCGACGCCCTCGAACCTCCTGCTCGGCGAAGACGGCGCGGTGAAGGTCACCGACTTCGGCGTGGCGCGCGCGGCGAGCGCCATGGTCGACCAGCTCACGGGCGACTCGGGGGTCGCCAAGGGCAAGCTCGCGTACCTCTCGCCCGAGCAGGTGCGCGGCGAGGCGACCGACCGCCGCAGCGACCTCTTCACCCTCGGCGTGGTGCTCTACGAGCTCCTCGCGCGAAGGAACCTGTTCCGCGCCGACAACGAGCTCGCCCTCGCACGCGCCATCATCGACAACCCCATCCCCGACGTGCGCACCGCCAACCCCGAGGTCTCCGACGCGCTCGCCTCGGTGGTCGCCCGCGCGCTGGATCGCGCTCGAGAGAAGCGCTTCCCGACGGCGGCGGAGAGGCAAGTCGCGCTGCTCGACGCCCTCCACGCGCTCCCCGTCGTCTCGCGCGGGACCTTCGTGCGCCAGCTCCTCGGCGAGGAGTTCGCCGCGCGCCGTGAAGAGATCGCGACCGCCGAAGCGGTGCTCGGCGTGTCACGCCCGGCGACCGCTTCGACCTCGATGTCGGGGCGCGTGCTGTCTCCGTCGATGGCGCCGCGCGAGGCCGAGTCACGCAGCGAGCGGGCCGAGGCGCAGACGCAGCCCGCCATCCCCGCAGCCGTCGCGGCGAGCAGCGCCGCAGCGCACGAGACGCCGAAGCCCGCGGTTCTCTCCGTCGCGCCTCCGGCGCCGTCTTCACCCGGGGCCGCGCGCGCACGATGGGTGGCGCCCGCGATCGTGACCGCGCTGCTCGGCGTGGGCGCGGCGATGCTCCTCTGGCCGCGACGCGACGCCGTGCGTCCTGTTCGTAGCGTTTCGCCGACGACCGCATCGCAGCCCGCGACGCGTGAGCGCGTGCCGATCATCGCCCCGCCTCCGATGATCGAGCCGACCACGAACGTCGCGCCGTCCGCTGCCGAGTTGACTGCCCCGACCGCGAATCCTTCGCGCAATACGAGCCCGGCTCCGCGACCGAACGCTCGCGCGACCGCGCGCGCCTCGCACGGCGCCGTCGACGCCGCGACGCGTGGGACCCAGACCGATCGCGTCGCCGAAGAGGCGAGCGCGGCGGGCGCTCATCCGTCGACTGTCGCGCATCCACCGAGCGTTGCGCATCCCGTCACCCCGGCGACCGGCGAGACGCCACCGACGGTCGCGCCAACGGGGCGCCCTCGCCTGGAGATGTGAGCGTGCAGAGCTTCGTTCGCCCCCTTGGTGCCATCGCGCTGATCGCGCTCGCACACACGGCCGCCGCGCAGACCGTGACACCCGCGACGCCTCCCGCCGCGGCGACCTCCGCGCCTGCGACCGCGACGACGCCTTCTGCGCCGAGCGCGGAGCCCGCAGAGCCCCCCGCGCCGCCGCCAGATCCGCCGCGGCCTGAGAGCCCTGTTCCCTGCGATCAGACGGGAAGCGCAGAGCTCATGGCCGCCGCGCGCGCGCACTTCAGCGCAGGTCAGACGCACGTCGAAGGGAGCGCGTGGACCGACGCCGTGCGTGAGCTCCGGGCGGCGCTCGCGTTCTACGACTCGCCCAACTCGCGCTACCTGCTGGGCACCGCGCTCGCGGGGCTCTCGCGCTACGACGAGGCGTACAACGAGTTCGACGGCACGATCGAGCAGGCCGCGCGCTGCGCGCAGGCCGATCAGACGCAGGGCCGCGCGCCACGCTATCAAGAGACCGTCGCGGGCGCGCTGCGCGATCGTGACGCGCTCACGTCGCGCGTGTCGCTGCTCGGCGTTCGCGTGCCCGATGACGCCCCCGCGAACCTCACGCTCGAGGTCAACGGTCTCCCCCTCCCGCGACGCTTCTGGAACCGTTTGAGGGCCTATCCCCCCGGCGACGCGCGCGTGCTCGGCGAGGCCCGCGGTCATCCCCGCTTCGTGGGCACCGCGCCGCTCGATCCGCGTCGCGCGCGGTGGCTCGACGTGGTCATGGCGCGCGACGCGACCGCGCCGAACACGCGTCCTGCGAGCGCGACGCGGAGCCCTCTGCGCCCCCTCGGCATCGTGATCGCGAGCGTCGGTACGGTGGCCTTCGCCGCGGGGATCGGGATGTTCTTCGCGGGGCAGGGTGACTACGACTCGCTCGTCAGCGAGTGCGGCGGCGCGTGTCCTCCGACGGGTGACTACCCCGGGCGCATCGATCGCGGTCAAACGATCGAGGCCGCGGGCATCGGGATGTTCTGGGGCGGACTCGCCGCGATGGCCGCGGGGGTCACGCTCGCGATCGTGAGCGGTCGCCCGGCGAACGGCTCCTCGGGCGATGGGTCGGCGCCGCGGGTGAGCGCTGGGCCGCGGTTTCGACCGGGGGCCGCGGGGCTGGAGGTGTCGTTTTGAAGCGCGAGACGCATGCCTCTGACGGCGCGCGCGCGCTCGCCTCGCTCGCGTTGATCGCCCTGTTTTCAAGGCTCACCGCGTGCACGTCAGACTGGGACGCGCTCCGAGGCGGCGCCGTTCGCGACGCGAGCGCAGACCTCGTCGACGCCGCGGACGATCGCTCCGTCGTCGTCGATGCCGCGGGTGACGGCCCGGCTGACGCCGTCGCGGATGCCGCGCTCGACGCCGCCAATGACGCGCGCGCCGACGCGCCCGTCGACGTTCGCGCCGACGTGACGCTCGACGCTCCGATGGATGTTCGCGCGGACGTCACCGTCGACGTCCCGATCGACGTTCGCGCGGACGTCACCGTCGACGTTCCGGTCGACGTTCGCGCAGACGTCACCGTCGACGTGGTCGCCGATGTGCGCGCAGACGTCGCGAGTGATGTCATCGCGCCGCCGCGCTGTCGCCCGACCATCGACGGCGCGATCGGCGCCGATTGGACCGCGTCGGCCGCGCTCGCTTCGAACACGACCCCGACGGCGTGGGGCGCGGGCGTCAACGAGCTTCGAACCGTGCGCGCGTGCATCGACGACACAGCGCTCTACCTCGGCGTCGAGGGGATCGTCGAGAGCACCAACGTCATCGCCGCGTTCATCGACCGCGATGACGGCGCCGCGACGGGGATCGTCACGGGCGCGTCATTCGGAGACCGCACGGGCGCGCTCGACGTCGCGATCTCGCCGAACTTCACCGCGTTCCCTGCGGGCGTGGGCGTCGACCTCGTGTGGGGCACGCGCGGAATGAGCACGCACCACGGCGCGGTGGTCGACGCGGTGGGCCTCCGCGACGTGCGCTCGAACCCGACGGACTACGCGTGGATCGTGGGCGACGACACGGCCTGTAGCGCAGCGGCTGGCGGCGCCTGCGAGGTCTCGATCCCGTGGACGGCGCTCTACGGTCCCGCGGGGCGTCCGTCGGGCGCGAGGCTCGCGATCTTTCTGCGACTCGGCAACGGCGACGGCACGATGGCGTCGAACCAGACGCTCCCGCAAGACACGCCCGCGACGCCCTTCGCCGTCACCCGCGTGCTCCGCGTCGAGACGGGGCCGTAACGCCCCACGCTTCGCGCCGCGCACGCGCCGTTCTCTCCCTCGCGCCTCTTGTCTCTCGAACGGTACTGCGTACGATCGCGCGATGATCTCCTCTTCGAGAACCTCTTCGATCCTCCTCGCGATCGCGCTCGCGGCGTGTAGCGCGCGCGGCGGCGGTGGCGGCGGCGGATTTGACACCGACGCCTCGACCACCGGCGACTCGACGACCACCATGACCGGCGCGTGCACCTCCCTCTGCGCGCGCGTCGCGGCCACCTCGGGCTGTTCCGGCGACATGGCGTCCTGCGTGACGGGCTGCGCGGCGCTCGTGAGCAACGCCGCGTGCGCCTCGCAAGCGTCCGCGTTCACCTCATGCGCGGGCTCGTCAGCGATCGTCTGCTCGGGCGACACGCCGAGCTTTACCGACTGCATGTCGCAGCAGACCGCGCTCATCTCGTGCATCACGACCGCGCCGCCCCCCGACGCCTCGACGCCGATCGACGCCGTCGTGCCCCCCGACGTGACGATCACGCCCGACGTGACGGTCACGCCCGACGTGCCCACGCAGCCCGACGTCGTGCGCCCTGACGTGCCCGTTGACGCGACCACGGCGCAGGCGCTCTGCGCGGCCGTGTGCGAGCACGTCGCGGCGTCGCCGGGATGCTCCGCGCTGTCGACGAGCTGCGCGTCGATGTGCGGCGCGCTCTCGTCGATCCCGGCGACGTGCAGCACGTCGCTCAACAACTACCTGGGGTGCCTCGCGTCCGCGACGATCGACTGCTCCTCGGGCTCGCCGCAGGCGCCCGCGTGCGCGTCGGTGCAGAGCGCGCTCACGACGTGCATCACGGGCGGCACCCGCGACTCGGGCGTCGACGTTCCCACCACGGGCGACCCCACTTCGTCCTGCACCACGGCCACCTGGGGCGGGACCTCGCGCGAGTGCGGTTGGCGTCGCGGCGGAACCTTCTCGTGCACGCCGGGGCGCTCGTACACCATCGGATGCAACAGCACGACGAGCACCGCGCCGACGGCCTGCACGACCGCCATCGGATCGTGCTCCGGCGACCCCGTGATGCGCGTCTGCTCAGGCACCACGACCTGCTCCAGCGCGGCGGCCCTCACCTCCGTCGACGACACGTGCGGCACCTGCCCCGTCGGCACCGTCATCTGCCCGACCTCGGGTCAGGTCACCGTGCTCACGGGCGACTTCGACAACGCCACGCCGGGCACCTGCACCGTCGCGCTCCGCTGATCGCGCAAGACCTCTCGTCGCGGGCGGCGATGTGATCGCCCGCGACGACAATCCTATTCGTGACCTCTCCGTGGCGCGCGACGCTCAGGGCCGCGGAACGTCGCTGCTCGTGAGGCTCTGCTCGCTCGCGGCGCCTCGCACGAGCCGCAGCGCCACCGCGCCGCTCGATGGAACCAGCGCGACGTCGTCGAAGCCGTCGCGGTCGACGTCTCCGAGCGCCACGATGCGATCTCGCGTCTGCTGCACCGCGAAGGCCGACGCGCGCACCGGCCCGCGCGCCTCGCCGTGGATCACACGCACGCGCGCGGCGCCCTCGGGCTGCACGACGTAGCTCAGCACGTCGTCGAAGCCGTCTCCGTCGAGGTCTCCCACGGCGAGGAGCTCGCCGCTCGACGTCTCGAAGCCATGCGCGCACTGCTGCTTGAGCCGCAGCACCTCACGCGCGGCGGGATCGAAGCGACCCTCGGTGGGCGCCGCCGCGGCGCCGCGAATCCACACGGGTGAGCCGCAGTTGGGCGCCTCATTGCCTTCGAAGTCATCGCGAATGGCGTCCGCGAAGCCGTCACCGTCGAGGTCTCCCGCGGCGCGGAGGCTCATCGCAGCGCCGCCTGCGTAGGCGTATCGATGCACCCACGCGGGCGGCGTCGTCGGCCACGTCGCGGCGCCCGTGACAATGGCAACGAGACCGTCGCCCTCGTACGCGTCGGTCGCGAAGTCTGCGAGGCCGTCGCCGTTTACGTCGCCGAGCGCGGCGACGGAGCCGCCGAGGTTGCCCTGACACCGAGGCCAGCGGCGCAAGGTCGCTGCGGGCTGCGCGGCGAGCCCCTCGGCGGAGCCCGCGTACACGTAGATCGTGTTGCGACCGGCGACGCCGACGACCACGTCACCGTAGCCGTCGCCGTTGAGGTCGCCGACCCCGGCGACGGCGTCTCCCCACGTGACCGACGGTGCGGGCGCTTCGAGGGTGCTGCGCGGGGTCGGGTCGACGCCGCCTTCGCCGCCGAAGAGCAGGCGCATCGGGCCGCCGCGGGGCGCCGTCACCAGGAGATCACTGAAGCCGTCGCCGTTGACGTCGCCCGCGCTCACGAGGCGCGCGGCGCCGTCGCGTGGGGGCTGCTTCGCCGCGGCTGTGAGGTAGGGCGCCGTCGCGCCGCCCAGAAAGAGTCTGTCGGTGAGCGCGTCTGCGAAGCCGTCGCCGTTGACGTCGAAGCGCTCGCGGATCACCCGGCCTGCGTCGACGGGGTGCGCCGACACGCTGAACCACCGCGCGCTCGTGGGCGCGACGCCGGGCGCGTCGGAGACGAGCCGCCAGAACACGACGCCGCGGAGCGCTTCGGCGACGGCGAGCGCACCGCCGCGCGCATCGACGCGACGGATCACCTCTCGACACGCGCGGTCGCGACAGAGCTCGACGTGCACCGCGCCCTCGTCACTCCAACGGAGCGTGGGGTGTGACGTCGCGAGGCGCGCGGCGGTGGGCGGCCACAGCGCGCGAGGGGATCGCGCGGCCGACGGTCCTTCGGGTGCGGGCGGCGCTGTGACGGCGGCATCGGGCGCGGGCGCCACAACGGGCGCTCGCTCGGTGCGCGCGGGCGTCGGGCGCGACGAGCGGCACGCGGCGAGCGCGGCGATCAGAGGGAGAACAACCTGTCGCATCGATGCGGAGGATGCGCCCGCTCCGCCGTGTGAGGGAAGGGCCGTGAGTTCCCACGCGAAGGTGACGATCGCGCAGTCCGTCGCGCGAGGGGCGCTACGCTTCCGCGCCGTGGGTGCTCCGTGGTATCGAGCGCCGCCCAGTCAATCGGAGCGAACTCGATGATGCCCTGGCGGACCTTTTTCGCGCGCACCGCACTCGCCTCCCTCGTCGGCGGCGCAGCGGTCACGCTCGCGGTCTTCGTCGGCGTGCGCCTCGCCGCCGCCGATCCCGGCGGACCCACGCGCGACGGACTCACCTACGCGGGCGTGCTGCGCTCGCCTCCGTCGTCACCCACGGCGCTCGTGTTCGAGTTCAATCACCGCACGCGCGGCGCCGTGTGCGTGGTCACCACGGCACCCGTCACCTTCGACGCGACGGGGGCCTTCTCCGTCGAGGTCCCGCTCGCGACGTGCCCCAACCGCGGGCGCGATTTCTTCGACGGCGACGCGGTCACCTACACCGTTCGCCTCGGCTCGACATCGGGCGAGGCGCTGGCGACGGGCGTGAGCGTGACGCCCGTCCCGTATGCGCGCTTCGCCGATCAGGCTGGCGTGAACAACACGTGTCCCGCGGGCTTCGCGCTCGATGCGACGGCCTCCGTCGGACGCGTCACCGTCTGCGCCCGCTCGCTCGCCCTCGGCGCCGCCGCGGTGCGCGACGAGGTCGTGCGCGTGGGCAACGGCGCCAGCGCCTTCTGGGTCGACCGCTACGAGGCGAGCGCGTGGGGCGCCGACGGCGTTCAGCGCGGTGCCAGCGACGGTGTGTATCCGGGGCTCGCGGAGAGCGGTCAGTGGGCCGTAGGGTCGCGCGAGTCGATCGCGGCGTACGCGATGGCGGGGGTCGCTCCGAGCCGCAACGTGTCGTGGTTTCAGGCGAGCGCGCTGTGCCGCGCGTCGGGCAAGCGACTCCTCACGCGCGACGAGTGGTTCACGGCGGCCGACGGGCTGACCGCGCTAGACCCTGCGACACCCGTCGACGGAAACGCCGCGGGCGAGACCCGCTGCAACACAGGCGGGAGCGAGGCGCGACGCGCCGGGGGAGGGGGCCGCTGCGCGAGCTCGTGGGGCGCCGAAGACATGGTCGGCAACGTGATGGAGTGGACCGACGAGTGGTACACGACCGCGGGTCAGATCACGTCGCCCGCCGCGACCACGGTGGGCTCGCGGGTGACGGGGATTCGCGTGAACGACGCCCTCGCCGCGTGGCCCTCGGGCTACGGCGACGACGCGACGTGGAACGTGACGTCCACGGTCTACAACGGGGCCGAAGGGGTGACGGGCGTCCCCGCGGCGGCGCTGCGCGGCGGCAACTGGGGCGACGGAGCGCGCGCGGGCGTGTTCGCGCTGTACCTCCACAACGGACCCTCGAACCGATCGATGTACGCGGGCTTCCGCTGCGTCGTCTCGCGGTGATCGATGCGCGCACGCGGAACCGTCTCGGTGGCCTTCGCGCTCGGCCTCGCGGGCTCCGCGGCGCGCGCTCAGGGCGCCGAAGACGCGCTCCTCACCGAGTGCTTCACGCTGCGCACTGCGGGTCGCTTCGCCGACTCGCTCGCGCGCTGTGAGCAGGCCGTGAGCGTCGCCCGCTCGGGGCGCTCCCTCGGTCAGCTCGCGCTCACGGAGATGGCGCTCGAGCGCTGGCCCGACGCCGCGCGCCACCTCACCGACGCGCTCGGCGACGCGTCGCATCCGTGGGTTCAGCGCAACCGCGCGACGCTCTCGGACGCGCTCCGCACGACCCGCGCTCGCGTGGCCGAGCTGCTCATCGACGCGAACGTCGCGGGCGTCACTCTTCGCGTCAACGGACGCGATCGGGGCGCGGTGAGCGGGGCCGTGTTCCTGCTGCCCGGCACCGCGACGCTCGAGGTGCGAACCCCCGACGGCCGCGCCCTCACACGCTCCGTGACCCTCACCGCAGGCGGAACGTCTCAGGAATCGTTCGTATTCGAACGACCGATTCCGACAACGGTTTATGAGCTACCTGTGACGGCGCCGCCTGTGCTTCGTACGGTGCCGAACGAAATGCCCAGGCCGACGCTGCGCCTGTTGGGCTTCACGTCTGCGGGGGTGTCCGTGGCGGGCTTCGCGATCGCGCTCGTGGGCTGGCGGCTGCGAGAGGGCGTCGTGAGCGACTACGTGGCGCAATGTCCGTCGGGCGACACGCTCGACCCCGCGGTGGCCGCGCGATGCGGCTCGCTCCACACGCAGGCCGAGCGAGACGCGTCGCTGTGGCAATCGTTCTCGACGGCCGGACTCGTCGCTGGAGGCGCCTTCGCCGTCGCGTCCGCGGTGCTCCTGCTTGTGTCGCCGTCATCGCCTCCGACGCGCTCGACGGCGCTCTCGTGCGACGTCTCGGTCGGCGCCGCGGGGCTCCGTTGCGGGATGGTGTTCTGATGCGCCGCCTCACCGCG
>JBPOHC010000843.1:0-2812 GCA_052035985.1 Myxococcota bacterium
CCAGAAGCCCCACAGGAACCCGAAGCGCCCGAACGCGACCCGCAGCGACCACTCGGTGGCGGGCACCGCGGCCGCGGCGTAGAGCGCCAACGCGACCACGGCCCTGAGGAGATGCGCGCGCGTGGGCACGTCGATCCACCACGCGACCCACCCGAGGAACAGCGCGACGCTCGCGGGCACCGCGAGATGGAAGTAGCCCGTCCACGCGAGGCCCGCCCAGCCGTGGAGTTCGACCTCGACGCGCCACAGCAGACCGGCGAGCGCGCCCACGGCGACGAGTGACAACCACGGTGACGCGCGCGACATCGACACGATCCTACCTTCGACCGTTGAGCGCCGACGTCGCGCGAGTCCTGGCTCGGCCATTTCACGGACCAGTCGTGGCGCGCTCCCGCTGGCACGCGAGGTGCTGACGTGTGCCGCACACATCATGTTTTCACGACGCGTGCTCGCCGCGAGTGTGGCCTGGCTCCCACTCGCGCAGTGTCTCGCCGCACCCGGTTGCGTCGCCTCCTCGGCGCGCCCTCCGGCACCTCACAGCGCGATCGCATCGCCGCTTACGGCTACGGCGCCGTCCCCACCACTCGCGCCTTCGGCGGCAGCGGTCGCGGCTCAACCGCCGAATGCACCTCCGCGACTGTCCACGGAGCCGGTGGCACCGCCGTGTACGGCCACCGTGCGCGCCGAGGTACACCTGCGCCCGCGGGGCGTTCCGCAGACCATGGGCGCGGCGTTGCCCGCAGGGACGACCTTCGAAGTGCTGGGTGTCGACTTTCAGGTGCGACGCGAGATCCCCGGCGACGAAGACGCGGGTGTGCTCACGCGCGTGCGGGTCGTCGGCGGCGGACCGACGGGATGGACCTTCGTGCGCTACACGGAGTTCGCCGCGACATGCCCGATCCTCATCGAGGTGCCGCGGTGGATGGTGAGGACGCCGACCACGCTCGCGGAGCGTTCGGACTGCTCGCGCGCGCCGCAACACCGCGAGCTGCTGTGGTACGCGGAGCGAGGGCCTCGGAGGTTCCGTCCGCAGATCTTGAGGTGCTGCGTGGGCCCCGAGCACTGGCGCGTCATCGAGCGCGCCGACGTCGACGGCGACGGCGTCGGTGACGAGGTCGTGCGGACCGATCGCGACTGCTTCTGCGCGGATCGCGAGCTCTACACGGGCGACGAGGATGGCGCCGTCGTCGCGCTCCTTCACCGGCCCGAGGGCTGGATCGGCGCCGAGGTCATGAGCGTGCTCTCGCCCGACCGAGGCTCTCACTGCGCATCGGACTACATCGGTACGCTCCACGCGGGAGCAGCGATCTACTTCCACTGGGAGTTCGAGGACTCGAACACCACGGCCTCGTGCGTCGACCTGCCCGCGCGAGTTCGCTTCGACCCGTCGCATCGGGTGCTCTCGCGGATCGACCCCTGCGGCGTGGCGCGCGGAGTCGCGACCGTGCTCCCGCCGCTGGCAGGCGGTTGCACGCTGACGGGGGCGAGCGATGGCTCCGTCGAGCTCACATGCCGTCGCCCCGTGCGGCGCGCCCGACTGCGGTGGGACGAGGAACGATTCGAACTCGTGCCCGACGCTCCTGTGATGCCGCACGCGGACTCCGACGGGCCACTGTGCAGGTACTCCTGGGAGTAGTCTCTCGCTCCGACGCGATGCCGAACCTCTCTCGCGCCGTCGGGCTCCGACGCGACACGCGGAGAGTTCAGCGCGGAGTAGAAGGGGCCACGCCGTGGGAAGGGGGGGCGTGACTGAGAATGTATGTCAACGCCCGATACTCGTCGCTGCGCGACGCGGCCACGCTACAGCCGGATGACCGTGATCTCGCGCCCGGCAGGCGTCACCTGTGGCTCCACGCGGAGGCGATCAGGGAGCTCGGGTTGACAGCTGCGCTGGTCGAAGAGCACGAGCCATCCCCGCGGCGTCTCGATGCGCGCGAGGTTGTTACCGAGCACGCCTGTTGAGGGCGTCGCGCACCGGCTCGCTGATGGTCATCGCTCGCGCGTCGACCTCGCGCCGCGCGCGTGATGGACACCGCGCTCGACGGCGCCCTCACGGCACCTCGGTGATGGACATCGTCCGCCGTGCCGATGGCTCCCCACGCCGCGAGGCTCATCGCGCCGTCGAGTCCGTGTCTCGTTCCTGATGGGATCAGAAAGGCAGGTCGTCTTCGTCGTCGTGGTCACTGCGATCGCAGTCGACGACGTCGCGGTAACACGCCAGCGCGCACAGCAGCGACTCCGCCTGCACGAGCACCAGCGACGCCGCCTTCGCGCGCAACGGGCACCTCGCGCCCCACGGAGACGACACCTCGGGGTTCATCGCCCGCGTCACCGCGAGCGCCACGCGCAGCGTGTTCCCGAGGACGTCGTGCACCGCGATCTCCGGCGCATCATGCAGCCGATACGCGCCCGCCCTCGCGTCGCGCCCGCTCATCGCACGGGCTCGTCTCGCGACGAGTCCGCGGCCACCACCTGCCTCGCGAAGGCGCGGTCGATCACGCGCTTGCCGCGGCGCGCGGCCAGGCGCAGCGCGTCCGTCGCGAGTCGATCGAGCTCGCGATGCGCGCCCTCGGCCGCCTCGTGCAGCACACCCACCGCGTCGTCGGCGAAGAGCTCGCGCGCGCAGCCCACGCGCTCCAGCCGCATGCGCAGGTACGCGGCGCTGTCCTCGGCCGTCAGCGGGTCGACGCGCAGCCGGTGATGGATGCGCGAGTAGAGCGAGCGGTTGATCCGCAGCGCCAGACGGTCGGCCAGCTCGGGCAGGCCCACGAGCACCACCGAGAGCAGCGGGCGCCGATCCCACTCGGAGTTG
>JBPOHC010000213.1:0-8606 GCA_052035985.1 Myxococcota bacterium
GTCGACAACACGGCCCCCACGGTGACGGTGCGCGCCGAGGCCGACCGCGTCTCGGGCGACGCGCACGACGGCGCGAGCGGCGTGACGCGCGTGGAGGTTTCGTTCGACGCGGGCGAGTGGCGCCCGATGCGCGCGAGCGACGGCGTGTTCGACGAGCGCGACGAGAGCTTCACCGCGACGCTTCCGACGCTCGCGTCGGGCGAGCACGTGGTGAGCGTGCGGGCCTACGACGAGGCGGGCAACCTCGGCGTCGCGAGCGCGCGCTTCCGTCGGTAACCGAAGCGCTTCGGCTCAGTGCGAGTGGTGACGGCGGCGGCGCGGCGGGGCGGTCGCGTCGTCGCTCGCGTCTGCGCTCGCATCCGTGGGCGAGGCCACCGCAGCATCGGTCACCACAACATCGTGCGCGGCGTCGGTGACGGCGGACGGCGCGGCGTCGGTCGCGGTGACGACGGAGGCGTCATCGGCGAGCGTCGAGGCGTCGACGGGCCCTTCGGTGAGGTGCACCGACGACGGCGGCCGAGGGAGCACGGGCGGCGCGGTGAGTCCCACGCGCACGGAGAAGTTCTCCCAGAGGTGGGGCGCGTAGCGGCGGACGGCGATCGCGGCGCCCGCTGCCATCACCACGACGAAGAGGAGGACGAGGGGCCACACGCGACCGCGAGGCGTTGACGCGGGCTCCGCGAGCGGGTCGACGGGCGGCGTCGAGGGGTGATCGGTGCGGAGCTTCTCCCACGCGGCGTCGGAGGGCGGAGGCTTCGGTCGCTCGGGGAGCACCAGCGGCGGCGCGTCGAGCGGAGAGTCCATCAGGGCCGAGAGCGACGGGCGATCGGCGTTGCTCGGACGCGAGACCGAGGGGTGCGACGCGCGCGGCGGGAGGAGGTCGTCGTCGTCTTCGATCTCGGCGTCGAGCTCGGGGACGTCTTCGCCGTCGGGGAGCACCGTGGGGACGACGATCGTGGCCTCGTTGCGGTCGACGAAGTTGGGGTCGTCGGGCGAGAGGTCTTCGTCGAGGCTGTTGAGCGCGTGGGGCGCGAACGCGACGGCTTGAGATCCGTCGACGCGGCCGACCTCGCGCACGCCGGGCCCGAAACGGGCGTCGCGGCGATTGCCCATCGGGAGCACGGGCTCGGCGCTCTTGCGCGGTCGCACCGCGGGCATGGGCGCGGTGTTCACCCGCTGCGGCGGAGGGATGGGCGCGTTCCGGTTGTCGTGCCAGTGCGTGAGGGCCTCGCTCATGGCGCGCGCGGTCTGAAACCGCTGATCGGCGCGCTTGGCGATGGACTTCATCACGATCGACGCGAGGCGCGGGTCGAGCGTGGGGTTGCGCGACAGGATCGGGATCGGCGGCTTGTTGAGGATCTCGGAGATGAGGAGGTTGTAGTTCTCGGCCTCGTAGGGGAGCCCGTTGCAGAGCACGGCGTAGAGCACCGCGCCCGCGGCGTAGAGGTCGATGCGAACGTCCTGATCGCGCGCGCCGGCGGCCTGCTCGGGGGCCATGAACTGCGGCGTCCCCATGACGGTGCCCGTGCGCGTGAGCGAGCTGAGCTGGCCCTCGTCGCGGAGCTTCGAGATGCCGAAGTCGAGCACCTTGACGACGCGCGCGCCGTCCTCCTGCTGCGTGAGGAAGATGTTCTCGGGCTTGAGGTCGCGGTGGATGACCCCGCGCTTGTGGGCGGCCTCGAGGCCCGCGAGCACCTGCCGCATGATGTCGACGGCCTCGGGGGCTTCGAGCCGCCCGCCGGCCTTCTCGACCGTGGTCGCGAGCTCCTGTCCGCGCAGGAGCTCCATCGCGATGTAGGGGCCCTGGTCGGGGGTGCTCCCGAGGTCGACGATGGAGACGACGTTGGGGTGCTCGATCTGTCCCGCGGTGCGGGCCTCACGCTCGACGCGCGCGACGAGGTCCGGGTACACGATGTACTCGGGCAGGAGCATCTTGAGCGCCACCTGCCGCGCGATCTTCGTGTGCTCCGCGCGGTACACGACGCCCATGCCGCCGACGCCGATGATGCCGTCGATGCGGTACTTCCCGTCGACCACGGTGTTCACCGGCATCAGCCCCTGGAGGCGCCGATTGGTGACCGGGCACACGTACGTCCCCGCGGTGTGTTCGGCTCCACAGAATGGGCAGGCGACCGCGGTCACTGGAGTCGTAGGGTACCGAAGATCGAGGGTGGCATCCACAATTCCCACCGCGCGAACACGGAGCGCAACGTGCGTCGCTGCTGCGTGTGTTCGTGCGTGCGCGTCGCCGCTCACATCGGTCGGACAGCGCGCATCTCTCAGTACCAGAATCGGGGCGCCCGCGACAATCTCCTGCGCGTCGCGCGCCCTTGTTTTCAGGGAATGTCAGCGCCTCGTATGCGCGCTCGCACCGCGCAGCGGGCCGCGATCGCGCAGAGCGCTCCCTCGCACGCTGCGCCGCGGCCCATGCGGAGCGAAGTAGCGCTTGCATTCGGCGCGGCGCTTGTCGCGCAGCCGCGAACGGGCCGCAGCGAGAGGCCGCCGTCGTCGGTGATCCACGCATCCGCACCGCGGAGAAACACCGCGCGGTCTCTCCCGTCGGTGGCCGCGTCGTCGACGGGCGCAGGCAGTCTCAACACGCGCATCGCCGCGCCCGGGGCCCCGCGCACCATCCACCCCACGGCGTCGCGGACGCCGGTGTGCACCACGCCCACGAGCGATCCGTCGGTGTCGAAGCCGCCGCGCACCCACCGCGCCGTCGCGTCGGGCAGGAGCACCGCGCGCCACCGCGCGAGGTCGATGTCATAGACGCTGACCTCGCACTGCGATCCTCTCGCGCATCGCGTCGCGAGCGCGAGGGAGCCGTACCGATCGAGGAGGGCGCCGGGCGTGTCCGTTCGCCACTCGCGCCACTGGCCGTCTTCGTACGAGCACACGGTGAGGTCGCGGCCCGAGGGAGGCGCGCCCGCGTCGCAGGGCCCTTCGCGGCTGAGCGTGAGGCCGTCTCTCGACGCCACGTAGGCGTCGGGATCGCCGCGCAGCACCGCCATGCGCGGCGCGGGTGAAGGGAGGCTCCCGGGGTCGTCGCCCTCGTCGGGGCAGAACACCAGACCGCGGGCTCCCCACGCGCGAGGGGCGCAGCGCGAGGGCGCGCTCAAGGGTCGTCGCGCGGAGACTGTTCCGTCGGGGGCGACGAGCGCGGCGCCGTCGTCGGTGATGACCACGCGCGAACCGTCGGCGAGGGGGGCCCACGCGCGCGCATCGGTCGCGGGAGAGGTCTCGACGGGGCCCATGAGCACGGGCTCGGCCACGTCGATGCGCATCCGGGCCTCGGGCGGGATCACACGGGAGCGCGACGCGCACGCGAGGAGCGCACAGACCGGGATGAGGCTTCGCACGAGGGCGGAGAACAACGCCGGGGCGCGAGGGATTCCGTGGGTTCCGTCGACGGGGAGTCCGTGATACCAGCAGCGCATCGGATCACCTGCCTGGAGGCTCGCATGTACAGCTTCGAATTGAGCGAGGAACAGAAGGCTCTCGTCGACATGGCCCGGCGCTTCACGCGCGAGCGGGTGATCCCCGCGGCGGCGGAGCTCGACGAGCAGGAGCGATTCCCCACCGAGCTCTTCAACGAGGCGCACGCGCTCGGGCTCGCCAACGTGGAGATCCCCACGGAGTACGGCGGCCTCGGCCTGGGCTGCCTCGACCACTGCCTCCTCGACGAGGAGGTCGCGTACGGCTGCCTCGGGGTGAACACCACCCTCGCGGCCAACATGCTCGGCACGATGCCGCTCATCATCGCGGGCAACCACGAGCAGAAGTCGAAGTACCTCTCGATGCTCGTCAACGAGCCCGCCTTCGCGGCCTACGCGTGCTCCGAGCCCGACGCGGGCAGCGACGTCGCGGGGATGAGCACCCGCTACGAGCGCCACGGCGACGAGTTCGTCATCACGGGCCAGAAGCGCTGGATCACCAACTCGGCCTACGCGCGGTGGTTCACGGTCTTCGCCACGAAGGACAAGGCGCTGAAGCACAAGGGCATCTCGTGCTTCGTCGTCGACGCCGACGCGCCCGGCGTGAAGATGGGCAAGAAGGAGCACAAGCTCGGGCAGCGCTGCTCGCACACGGGCGACATCCTGCTCGAAGAGGTGCGCGTGCCGAAGAGCGCCCTCCTCGGCGAAGAGGGGAAGGGCTTCTACATCGCGATGAAGACCTTCGACCGCTCGCGCCCGTGGATCGCCGCAGGCGCCGCGGGCGTCATGCGCCGCGCCCTCGATGAATCGGTGAGCTACTCGAAGGAGCGCAAGACCTTCGGCGTCCCCATCGGTCAGCACCAGGCCGTGCAGATCATGCTGGCCGACATGGCGATCAAGTACGAGGCCACGCGGCTGCTCTGCCACAAGGCCGCGATGCAGGTCGACGCGGGCCAGATCGACTCCGTGGTGAGCGCCTACGCGAAGGCTTTCGGCGCTGACTCTGCGATGCAGGTGACCACCGACGCGGTGCAGGTCTTCGGCGGCTACGGCTACACGCGCGAGTACCCCGTAGAGAAGCTCATGCGCGACGCGAAGCTCCTCCAGATCTACGAGGGCACCTCGCAGATTCAGCGCATGGTCATCGCGCGCAACCTCCTGGGGCGCTGACCGTGATGGAAGCCCCCGAGCTCACCCCGCTCGAAGAGGTCGGCGCTGCCTGGAGCGAGCGCGCCCACGGTCGTCGCCACGAGGCCGTGATGACGGGCGCCCGCGCGCTTCGCACGCGCCTCGAAGGGATGTCCGACGCGGTGGCGGTCCGCACGCTCCCGATCACGACGCTGCCGTACCCGACGCGCTACGCGTTTCAGGGCGCCGCGGCCTCGCCCGCGCCCTTCGTGACGCTCACGCACCGCGCGCTGCTGGTGCAGTTCCGTCAGGGAGAGCGCACGCGCACGCTGCTCTTCAACCCCACCGACGTCGAGCGCTCTCGCAAGACTCCGTTCTTCGCGAAGCTCGAAGACCGCGTCGGGAGACGCGTAGCGAAGATGATGGCGACGCAGTTCGACACGCTCGAGAAGCAGCTCGAACGCCTCGGGCTCAAACCCGCGGACATCGACTACGTGGCCTTCGACCACTTTCACACGCAGGACGTGAGGGGGCTCCTGGGCACGGCCGACGGGAGCCTCTCGCCGCGCTTTCCCAACGCAAAGCTGCTCGCGCCGAAGGCTGAGTGGGACGCGTGGACGGACCTCCACCCGATGCAGCGCGCGTGGTACGTGCCCGACGGTCGCGAGGGCGTCCGCGAGGAGAACGTGGTGCTCACCGACGGAGACCTCGCACTCGGTGAGGGCGTGCTTCTCATTCGAACCCCGGGGCACACGGCGGGCAACCAGACGCTCTTCGTGAAGACCTCGCGCGGTGTCTACGGGTGCAGCGAGAACGGCACATGCGTCGACAACTGGTCGCCCAGGGAGAGCCGCGTCGCGGGCGTGGCCCTCACGGCGAAGCACCAGGACCTCGACGTGATCCTCAACGCGAACACGCCCGAGGCGGGCGCCGAGCAGTACACCTCGATGTGCCTCGAACGGGCGCTCGTCGATCGCATCCCCGCGGCGACGGACTTCGTTCAGATGTTCTCGTCGAGCGAGGTCACGCCGAGCCTCATCGCGCCGGGCCTCTCACCGAGCTACCTGATCCAGAAGGTCGAGCACGGCACCCTCGCGGGCGCGCCCGAGACCGCGGCCGGGACCTTCGGCGCCCCGCCGCCCCCCGTCGGAGCCTGAACACCCTCCCCGGACCATCGGTCTGAGGGCGCATTTCCGCGTTTCTACGCTTCCGTTCGTGGGTCTTGGAGAAAACCTTCAAGTTCCACTCGAAAGGCTGTACGCGGACCGGCGCGAAGCTGGTAGGGTTTCGAACCGTGCGTAAGCAGCGTAATCTCACTGCGGACGACTACTTGAGGCTCGCGATCAGCACCGGATCGCCAGCCGAGGCCGCGGTGCTGGCGGAGCGGGGCCTGCGTCACCACGGGGAGTCCGCAGGCGATCAGGCGATCGACCCTGAAACACGGCTGCTCCTCTTGCGGGAGATCTACCGGGCCCACCTCCACGCGCGTCGGCTGCGGAGCGCTCACGCCGTGGCCCGCAAGATGGCCCGCCTCGGGGTCGCGCAAGAGATCGCCCACGTCGACCTGGCCCGCGCGTGCGCCGCCCTCGGCTGGTGGACCCGCGCCGCGCAGGCGTATCGCATCGCCGCGCGGACGGCCCCCGCGGCGCGGCGGGCGATGCACTGGGCTTCGGTAGCTGTGGCGCTTCACCACGCTGAACAGTACGACGACGCGATGTCGGCGCTGGAGCGGGCGGTGCGCTGGTCGCTCTCGACGCGCCCGCTGCACCGGGCCTACATGGCCCTCGTTCAGCTCGACTCGGGTCGCAGGGTCGACGAGCTCGAGCACCTCGCGGAGGTCGTCGACGAGCTCGAGTGCGCCCGCTGCGGCGAGGGTTTCGGGCGCTACGTGCTCGGGCTCCTGTACGCGGCGAAGGGTGAGCGCGGTCGGGCGAGCAGGCACCTCAAGCAGTTCATCAAGCGCAACGCAGAAGACCCGATGCGCTCGATCACGCTGGCCGCGGAGCTCCGCCGCGCCCGGAGGACGCTCCGCACGCTCGCGACGGCGAAGCCTCCGGCGCCTCCGTCGCCGTCGTCGAACCTTCCCGGATGATCTGAGACACGCGCAGGCGTTAGAGTCGCGCCGTGCCACCGATCACAGCGGCTGACCTGCCCCTCTGGTTCATTCGAGTGTTTGCGTTCGCGTGGGGCGCCATCTGGGGCAGCTTCGCGAACGTGGTGGTCTACCGCTGGCCGCGCGAGCTCTCGCTCACGCACCCGCCGTCACGGTGTCCCCACTGCGAGACGCCGATTCGCTTCTACGACAACGTCCCCATCGTGGGCTGGATGTGGCTCCGCGGGAAGTGCCGCGCGTGCAAGGCCCCGATCTCGCCGCGGTATCCCTTCGTCGAGGCGCTCTACGCGGTGGCCGCCCTCGCGATCGCCGAGCGCGTCACGCAGATGAACCCGGTGCTCTCCGTCGCGGTGGCGCTGTTCCTCTTGCGGTTCTCGCTCGCGTGGGGGCTGCTCACGGTGGCCTTCATCGACATGGAGACCTTCCTCATCCCCGACTTCATCTCGATCGGGGGGACGGCGCTCGGGCTCATCGCGTCGGTGCTGGTCCCTGGCGCGGGTTGGCGCTCGTCGGCGAGCGGCGCGTTCCTCGGCTTCTCGCTTTTGTTCTCGCTGCACTTCATCTGGAGCCGCTTTCTCAAGCGCGAGGGGATGGGCCTCGGAGACGCGAAGCTCCTCGCGATGATCGGCGCGTTTCAAGGGCCGACGGGGGTGCTCTTCGCGCTGGTCGCGGGCTCGGTGCAGGGCCTCCTCGCGACGACGATCTCGCGGCTGACGGGGTGGCAGCTCGGCCCCGATCCGAGCCTCCTCGACTTCGACGACGAGGACGACGAAGAGAAGCCCGCCGACACGAAGGACGCCGCCGAGTCGAAGACCGAAAGCACCGAGACGAAGAGCGCCGAGACGAAGGACGTCGAGACGAAGGATGTCGAGACGAAGGACGTCGAGACGAAGGACGTCGAGACGAAGACCGAAGACGCCGTGACGAAGGACGCCGAAGCGAAGCCCGAGGACGCGGAGCGGAGCGATCCGGGCTTCATGCGAACGGTGATTCCGTTCGGGCCGTTTCTGGCGTTGGGGGCGTTGGAGTATCTGCTCGGGCTCGATGACTACGTGCGCGCGGTGCTCGACTCGCTCACGATGCCGTAGCGCGCGTCACGAGAGGCGAACGATCTTTCGCTTGCCGACCTTCACGTCTCCCGTGACGGGAGGCTGCGAGGGCCTGTGCTCGGGCGATGCGACCGGAGGGCGCGCGGGCGACGTGTCTTCGATGCTCTGCGGGTCTGGAGGAGAGGGGGCGACGGGAGGCGTCGGCGGTGCGATGGGAGGCGGCGCGATGGGCTGCGCTTCGACTGCCGGAGAGGCCGGGGGCTGAGGCGCTGCGGGCGCTTCGGGGGCGACGATCTGAGGCGGCGCCACCAGCGGCGGAATCGAAGGCTGGACGTTCGGCGCAGAGGCGGGCGGGCGCGCGGGGATGGGGGTCGGGAGCGTTCCATCGAGGACGATGTCGAGGTCCGCGAGGCGCGCAGAGAGCGTCGTCGCGTGCTCGTGGTCGGTGGTCTTCGAGAGCTGCGCCCTGATCGACTCTCGCGCCTGCGAGAGATCACCCGCGCGGAGCCAGAGGTCCGCGCGCTCGATGGGGCCCGTGCGCTGCGTGACCTCCTCGTCGCTGACGTTGCCCGTGATCGACGTCGACCACGCCACGAGCCGCTGGAGCGCGCTGCGGAAGCGCTCCCAGCGAGGGTTCGCGCCTGCGTGCTCGCTGAGCGCAGTCGCGTCTGCGAGGGCGCCGCGGAGGTCTCCGCCACGCACCGATCGCTGCACCCGCGCCGCGAGGAGGGCCATGTTCTGAGGCGCGCTCGGTGGTTCGGGCGTGACCGCATCGTAGGCGCGCGTGTCGGGGGGCTCTGCGCAGAGCTCCTCGAAGGTCGCAGCGCGCTGGGCGATGTCTGCGTCCGAGGGTTCGAGACGCGCGAGCGCGCGCAGGGCCTC
>JBPOHC010000913.1:0-2599 GCA_052035985.1 Myxococcota bacterium
GGTGTGTGCCCAGTTCGGGTCCGGGCCGTGGCGTCGGTGGAGCGCGGGCATGACGTCGACGACTGGGAGTGACGGCCCCGCGGGCTCGAGCCGCTCTGCGCCGAGCATTTGGATCGACGATGAGAGCGCGTCTCGCAGCTGCGTGTCGTGGAGGTCGAGGGTCTCGCGCGACGTGTCGAGGATGTTGCGAAGCTCTTCGAGCTGTCTCACGAGCGCGACGCTGCGCGCGCGCACCGATTCGAACTCCTGCTCGACGACGGAGGAGGGTGCGCCGGTCTTGGAGGCGCGCAGGGTCTCGATCGCAAGGTGGCGCTGCGCGGGGCCGAGGCCGAACGCGAGCGCCCGCGCCATGGACTCTTCGACGACGGGCGGCACGGCGCCGAGCTCCTGCTGGATCGTGCGCGTCCGCTCGACGAGCACCTCGAGCACCCGGTCTGCTTCGCGCTGCGCGTAGACGAAGTAGTGGCAGCGCACCTCCGGGGCGCGCTGGAGCTTCCGGTCGATGCGCCCGTTGCGCTGCTCCATGCGCGAGGGGTTCCACGGCAGGTCGAAGTGCACGAGGTCGGCGCAGTGGTTCTGGAGATTGACGCCCTCTCGCGCTGCATCGGTGGCGATGAGGATCCGGAGCGGGTGCTCCGCGGGGTCGGCGTTGAACGCTCGCTTCACGGCCTCGCGCTGTTCGTCGGACATGCCGCCGTGGAAGGTCTCCACACGGTCGGCGGCGCGCTCGGTTCCGCTGATCGCGGCCTCGATCTGGTTCTTGAGGTACCGCCGCGTGTCGCCGTACTCCGTGAAGATCACTACGCGTCGCGGCGCCCACGGCTTCGTGGGGTCCGCAGGTGTTCCGTCGTGCGCGAGGCCGACGCAGAGTTCTCGTCGGATCCAGTCGACGAGCCAGCGGATGCGCGCGTCAGGCCGATTGCGCGACGTCTCTGCGAGGTCGGCCATCGCGTCGAGGAGCTGAACCTCGGCGTCATTGAAATCGAGGGCGTCGCTGGCGGCTTCGACCGTCGATTCGGCTTCGGCCTCAACCTCGGCGTCGTCGAGCTCCGCGCGATCATCGTCAGCCGTGAGGGAGTTTTCGAGTTGAAGTGCGCGCTGGCGCCATCCTCGCTCCGAGACGCGGATCTTCGATCGCTCGGCCTTGCGCGCCTTGCGGCGCGACGCGCTCGTTCGATGGGCACGGAGCGTGCACGCGAACGCTTCGACCGAAGACAGCAACCGCTTCTGGAGATTGATGAGGACGAGACCTTGAGCCGCTCGGCCCGAGGCGGAGAGCGACTCGAACTGCTGCTCACGGAGCTTCCAGTACGCGTCGAGGAGCGCGGCGAGGCGCAGCTCGGGCGTATTCGGATCGAGGTCCTTCAGGTCGATCTGGAGGACCTTGCGCTCAGGGAATCCCCCGGAGATCGCGCGGAGGTCGGACTTGAGCCGCCGCACCATCACCACATCGCGGAGCTTCGGATCGATCGGCACGCCGCGGCAGAAGCGCTGCGGATCGAGGATCTCCATCAGCGCCGAGAAGCTGTTCGAGAGCCCGTTGTGCGGCGTCGCGGAGAGGAACAGACGGTGCTCGAAGCGCGGCGCGAGATCGCGCACGGCGCGGGTGAAGTGCGAGTCGATCGCGTACTTCGCGCTGCTCGCGGGGGCCGCGTGGTGGGCCTCGTCGAGGATGAGCATCGACGCAGGCGCGAACTCCCCGAGCCAGTCGCGCAGCGGCGTGGCGTAGGTCTCGTCGCGCAGGAGCGAGTGCGACACGATGAAGCGCGAGTGCGTGTCCCAGGGATTGACGGCGTAGCCGCGCTCGCGGCGCATCTTCGCGACGTACTCGCGGTCGTGGACGACGAAGGTGAGCCCGAAGCGTTGCTCGAGCTCCTCGCGCCACTGGGTGACCACCGACGCAGGTACGGCAATGACGACGCGCCGCACCTTTTGTCGCAGAATCATCTCGCGGAGTACGAGGCCGGCCTCGATGGTCTTGCCGAGGCCCACGTCGTCGGCGATGAACAAATTCACCCGAGGCAGGTGGAGCGCCTTGCGCAGCGGCTCGAGCTGGTACGCCATGACCTCGATGCCGGCGCGCCACGGGGCTTGAAAGAGCCTCGGCGTCGTCGCGGTCACGCAGTGCCAACGAAGCGTGTGGAGGTAGGCCGCGAAGTGCGCAGGGGAGTCGAGGCCGCGAGTTCCGAGTGTGGCCCAAGAGGCGTCGACGACCTCGGTGTCGACCTCGCGCTCCCAGAGGACCTCGAGCGCGTCGCCCTGCGCATCATCGTCGAGGCACGACAAGCGCACGACGGTGGAGGATTGCGGATCGGGTGGTGGCGCCACCTCTTCGACCAGATACTGGCGGGACCGCACCCTCACGATCGCCCCGACCGCAGGCGCCTGCGGGAGTTGCTCACTCATCAGGCGCGCGACGCTATCACCCGCGCTCGCGCGATTGCCAGCGGGAGAGACAACAGCGCGAGCTCACTACGCGGGCGGAGGGAGGCTCGGCGCGCTCGTCACGCTGACCCGCGGCAGCGACAGGAGCCGATCGAGCGAGGCCTGGAGCCGCTCGCGGCGCACGGGCTTGGCGAGAAAGTCGTCCATCCCCGCG
>JBPOHC010000370.1:0-5024 GCA_052035985.1 Myxococcota bacterium
CGTGGGGCGACACCACGCGCATCCACCTCTACGCCGCGGCCTGCACGCTCTTCTACCGACCGTCGTGACGCGCGGCCTCGACGCGGCTCGCATCACCGGCCCTCGCGGCGACGCGATCGAGCTCCGCGCGCAAGGCTTCTCACCCCGAAATGCCTTGTGGGAACGCCTCTCCGACGAGGTCTCCGCCGTTCCCTCTCAGCGCCGCGACGCGCCCCTCATGTGGGACGAGACCGCCGACGCCGGGTGCCTCTCGCCGCTCTCGATCTTCGAACGCGCGTCGCTCCTCGCGACACTCTCTCGCGGGGCGCGCTGGGATGCCTCCGTCGAAGCCTTCGCCACGCCGCTCGGCGAGCTCTCGTCGGGTGACACGCTCTGGTCGCTCACGCCGCGCGCCTTCGCCGGACGCTGGACCTTGACGGCCCTCCGCGACGACGCAGAGTGCGCGCGCGTCGAGCTCGAGGTCCGCACGCGCCGCATCGACCCCGCGTCGGGCTGGAGGGCGCTCCTCGACGACCTCGCGCAGGCCGACCTGGGCCTCTCCGCGCACGACGCGTCGAGCTTCGACGGCGCGTGGTCCGACGAGGTTCGCCCGGCGCGATCGGCCTTCGAATCCTTCATTCTCCTACGGGCGATCGTCGAGGGACCGACGCTCACGCACGCGCTCCGCGACATCGCGCGTGACCCCATCACGGGGCTCTCGTCGGCGTCGCGCACGGTGCCCGTTCACAGGGCCTCTCGCGCGCTCCCCGAGGAGCTCGCCGCTCGCGCCCTCACGCTCGACGCCTCCGCGGGATCGGCCCGCGAGCACGCGCCGTCGAGCACCCTCGACGTGCCCGAGAACCGCTTCGTCCTTCACGCGATCGAGTCCTTTGAACGCGCCGCGAGCGCGCTCTCGACGGGCCCGCGTCCGCTCTCGTCGTCTGCGCGTCGCGCGGCTGCGTCGCTCGCCGATCAGTTGCGCCTCTCGCGCGAGTCACTCTCTCGCGGCCCGCTGCGCGGTGTGGGTACGCTCGGTGTCGCCGCGCCGCTCGGCTCCACGAGCCTCCAGCGTCGTAGGGGCTACCGCGAGCTCCTCGCTGCGTGGTCTCGCATGTCGTCTGCGCCCGGCCCGCTGCGCTTCGGAGAGGCCGATCGCGCGGGCCTCGTCGACGCGCCGAAGCTCTATGAGCGATGGTGCACGCTGGAGGTCGCGAGCGCGCTCGGCGTCGACCTCGACGCAGCATCACGTGTCGCCGCGGGCGGCGCTTCAACCACCGTCACCGTCGACGGAGTCTCTGTCACGTTGTCGTCGCAGGAGCCCGCGGGTTCGCGCTCGTACTCGCTCGCGTTCAGGCCCGACCTCTCGTTGACGGCGCGCGGTCGGAGGCTGCACCTCGACGCGAAGTACCAGCTCGACGAAGACGCCGACGGAGACGACGCGCCGAGGGCAGCGATCGCGAAGATGCACGCGTATCGAGACGCGATCGAGGCGACGTGGGGAGCCTACGCGCTCTATCCAGGCGAGGGGGCGCGCGAGACCCGATTCGACGCGCCCGATGGAGGCGGCGTAGGCGCGGTGGCGCTACGTCCGGGTGACACCCCGCGCGAGCTTCGACGCGCCGCCGTGGTCGCGTTGGTGCGACGATTTCTGTCGGCAGGGTGAGCGCGCGACGCTGTATCTATGATCGCAGAAGACGATGCTCCGACCGACGCCAGAACAGCTCGCCACGCTCGATCGATTCGAGCGCGTTGCCTTCGAGATCGCCGACACGGTGAACCGCCGCCCCGCGCTCAAGCGCGCCGCGCACGCCTTCCTCGCCTCGGTGGGGCGCACGTGGGTGAAGGAGAGCACCGACAACCTCGTGCACCTGCGCGGCGAGGAGGTCCTCAAGACGCTCGACCCCGACCGCGGCGTGTTCATCGTCGCGAACCACCGCAGCTTCTTCGACTTCTACGTGATCGCGTCGGTGGTGCTGCGGATGTCGCCGTGGGTCGACCGGCTCTACTTCCCGGTGCGCTCGAGCTTCTTCTACGAGCGCCCGCTCGGCGTGTTCGTGAACGCGATCATGTCGGCGATGGCGATGTATCCGCCGGTGATGCGCGACGGCCCCAAGCGCGCGTTCAACCAGTACACCGTCGACCTCATCGCAGAGCTCGTGCAGGCGCGCGGAACCGTCGTGGGCTTTCACCCCGAAGGCACGCGCGGCAAGGGCGACAACCCCTACGAGCTCCTCCCCGCGAACGTTGGAACGGGATCGATCGTTCACCAGGCGCGGCCCATCGTGCTGCCGGTGTTCACGCTCGGTCTGCTCAATGATTTCCCGCGGCAGGTGAAGAGCAACTTCGACGGCACGGGGAGGCCCGTGACGATCATGTTCGGCAAGCCCCTCGACCTCGAGGAGTACTACGCGATGCCCGGTCGTCTGAAGACGTACAAGGCCATCGCCGACCGCATCCGCGAGGCCCTCACCGAGCTCGGCCAGCAGGAGCGCGTGATGCGCGAAGAGCTCGGCCTGCCGAAGATGGGGCCGTAGCCCTACCGCCTCCGCCGACTCGCCAACGCTGTTATCCTCGCGTCACGCCGATGCGCCCTTCCACCGCCCGAGATATGCACTGGATCGAGAGCGACTACCTCGCGATGGAGGCGGCGAGCCCGATCAAGCACGAGTTCCTCGACGGAGAGGTCTTCGCGGTGGCAGGCGCGAAGCCGGGGCACAATCGCGTCGCCACCAGCGCGCTCGTGGCGCTCGGCCTGCTCCTCCGCGGCGGACGTTGCCGCGCGTTCAACAGCGATCAACGCATCTACGTCGTCGAGACGGGGCTCTACACCTACGCAGACGGGGGCGTCGCGTGCGGTCGTTGGCAGGTCCACACCGACGGGATGAGCCTGCTCAATCCGACGCTGCTCTTCGAAGTGCTCTCTCCGTCGACGCGCGACTACGACCGTGGCGCGAAGCTCGAGCACTACCGACAGATCGCCTCGCTGCGACACGTGCTCATCATCGACCAGCCCGATCGACGCATCGAGCATCACCGTCGCGGCGACGACGGCGCGTGGACGCTCACCACGCTGCACGCAGGGGCCGTCGATCTGGGTGATCTCGGGGGCACGATCGCGCTCGACGAGATCTACCTCCCCGACGAGGTGTGACGGGCCTGCCGCACAACTTCGCGCACATCCGGGGAATGCAGCTGGACTCATCACGAACACGGCGCCGCGCTCGCCGCAGGTTGAAACCTGCGGCAACGTGCGTGCCCGGAGAACCGGGTGAAGTCGGCGATCGCCGACTACAAGTCGTGAGCCCGCGAAGCGGGCTTCGATCGGGTCGCTCTCGCGCATGTTGCCGCAGGTTTCACCTGGATTATTCACCACGAGATTTGCGCATTGCGTCACGCCTCCCATGACTTCGATTTGGGGTGTGCAGCAGTTCGCAGGCCATGCGCCGCCCTGGGGTCGGTCCCCGAACCAGCTTGCGTCGATGGTGGTGCGTGGGTCTGCGCTTGCGCGCCTATGCGGTCTGCGCCGGGAGCACTTCGAGTGAGGCGAGCAGGCGTCGGAAGACTGCGGCCGCGGGGAACGCGCGCGGCAGGGCGATCCACACGCGTCGAACGCTGCTTCGTATCGTCACCGAGACCTTCAGCAGCAACTGTCGGAGCGTACTGAACTCGGGGCGGGCAAGGCGCCTTGAAGGGGCAGCGTCGACGATCGCCGCGACGTACAAACACCGCCCCAGATACGCGCTCAGGTTCTCGCGGGCAGACGACTCACCGCAATCGGTCGCAGTGGTGTCCGTCGCGGTGTCCGTCGCGGCGAGCGACTCTGAGCCCGAGGCTTCGAGCCGTTCGCGCAGTGCGTGAAGGAGTTCGTACGCGGCTGCGTGCAGTTGCAGTCGGAACGCGTTGGCCAGATAGAGATGGCACGAGAGACGGTCGGCCATCAGCCCGCGCTTGAAGTCCTTGATGCGGTTTTCCGCGTCGCCACGGCCCCCGTAGAGCACGTAGCTCGGACGCGGCGGCAGCGCGTCGAGCGTGGAGGCAACGCTGCGGATGTCGGTGCTCGTGCTCGTCTTTTCGGCCTTGATCACGAGGCGGTGAGGGCGCGACCACGTCTCGGACTGGTAGACCCCCACGTCGTAGCTGCGTGCTCTGCCATCGGCGCGCTTTGCGGCCAGGGCCGTCGCGCGCGCCAGGGCCGCCGCAGCGCCGCGCCGCACGGCGCTGTTGGGCGAGACTCCCAGCAGGAAGTCCACGGCACCCAGCTCGTCGCGCAAGCTGTCCAAGCGGTTGACGACGCTCGCAACACCGAACGCGGCGTCAGCGCGCACGAGGATGGGAAGCGTGGGGAAACGGCTGCGAATCAGGCGGATCAGGCGTTCGAGCGTCGCGGCTGCGAACTGTGTGAGGTGATGCGTTCCCGGTCGCATGCGCGCGCTGACCAGGCGCCCGTCCTGATCGAAGATGAGCAAGGGCGCGTAGATCGTGCTGCCGTAGTGACTGTTGTAGAAGGCGAACTGTTGCTGCCCGTGCGTCGGGTCGTCGGTCCCGTCGATGTCGAGCACCACGACGGGCAGGTCCTGGGGCAGACTGGCGACCCATCGCCGCTCGTGGGCGCGCTGCATCTGCACGACATCGCGTGCGCGAACGCGGGTCTCCAGACGCGACAGCGTGGGCTGAGACGCCAGCGGAGCGCCGTCGGGGTCTCGATCACAGACGAGGCGCAGCAGCGGGTCGTGTCGCAGGGAGTTGGCGTCGTTGGCGTCCTCGTAGCCCGCGAGGATCTGAAAGACGCGCTGGCGGACGAGGGTCCGCATGTCGTGCTCGACACGCAGAGGGTCCCGCGGATCGTGAAGCTGCGCGGCCGTGTCGGCGGTGGTGCCGCGCACCTCGTCCATCGCTCGCGCGAGCAACCACCCGCCGTCGCTGGAGGTCGCGGGCGCGTCAAACGTGACATCAACCGCGCGCAGAGGGTGGAGGTCGAGGCGAAGTGAAGGCATACAGTCTGTCGTCAGCATGGGTGGCTCCGAGGTCGGTGTCGCAACCCCTCA
>JBPOHC010000685.1:0-3446 GCA_052035985.1 Myxococcota bacterium
TCGAGCGCCGCATCCGTCGTTGACACCCTCTCACCCGCCGCACGACACTCGCGCCCCTCTCGTGCGGCCCTCTACCCTCGCACTCCTCACGGTCTCCGGCGCGCTCGCGGCGTCGGGCGCGCTCCTCGCGCAGTCGCGCCCCAACGCTCCGCCGCAGATCATGCCCGTCTCCGAGGTGCGCGCGGGCATGCGGGGCTACGGGCTCACGGTCTTTCGTGGGACGCGCCCCGAGCGCTTCGACGTCGAGGTCATCGACGTCGTCCACAACTTCCGCCCGCACATGGACGCGATCCTCATCCGTCCGAACCACCCCATCACCGACCACGCGGGCACCGTCGCCGGCATGAGCGGCAGCCCCATCTACATCGATGGACGCCTCATCGGCGCCTACGCCTACGGCTGGGAGTTCGGGCGTGACCCCGTCGCGGGCGTCACCCCCATCGAGGCCATGCTCGCCGAGCTCCATCGCCCGAGGCGCACGCCGCCGGGGCTGCTGCCGGGCTCGCAGATTCCCTTCGAGATTCTTCAGGGGAGCCGCGGCCGCGACCGCGCGGACAACGCGCCCTTCGACCCGTGGAGCTCGCTCACGCGTCGCGCGGTGAGCGACCGCACGCCGCTCCAGACCGCCTTCGGCGCGCTCATGCCCGTCGCCACGCCGATGACGGTCGGCGGCCTCGGCACGCGCGCCATGCAGCACCTCACCGAGGCGATGGAGCCCTTCGGGATCATCCCCGTGCAGGCGGGCGGTGGCGGGACGAGCACGCCCTCGAACGACATCCCGACGCACTTCGAGAACGGCGGCGCTGTCGCGGTGCGCCTCCTCGCGGGAGACATCTCGGGCAACATCACGGGCACCGTCACGCAGATGGTCGGCGATCAGCTCGTGGCCTTCGGTCACCCGATGATGGGGATGGGCGAGACCTCGATGCCCGCCGCCATCGCGCGCATCAACTGGATCATGGCGAGCGAGCGTCGCTCGATGAAGATCGGCGAGGCCGTGCGCGACCTCGGGGCGCTCATCGCAGACCGTCCTCCCGCGGTCATCGTGGATGAGCGCGCGAGGGCGCCCGTGATGCCCGTGCACGTCACGGTGAACGGCGTCGACGGCGCCCCCCACAACGACTGGAACGTCACCGTCTCGGGGCACCGCGTCTTCGCCGCGCGCCTCACGGGCTCGGTGCTCGAGACCGCGCTCGAAGAGACCGTCGGCGATCAGGGCGACGTCGCGTGGTCGATCCGGTCGCGCGTCGCGCTGCGCGGAAGACCCCCCGTGGAGTTCGTCGACCGCGGCGTCGGGAGCGAGGGCATTCGCCCCGCGTCGGCCGCGATGGAGTTCATGTCGCGCGTGATGGACAACGCCTTCGGGGTGATCCCCGTCGACCGCGTGGACTTCACCGTCGACCTCCACTGGGCGAGGGACTTCTCGTACATCCGAAACGTCTCTCTGCCGCGCGCCGAGTGTGACCCCGGCGAGTCGGTGGAGCTCCGCGTGAACCTCGCGCGCTACGGCGAGGCCCCCGAGCTGCGCTCCATTCGCATCGACGTGCCGAGGGAGCTCGCGGGCCGAGACCTCGACATCGAGGTGGCGGGCGGCGGTGAGGTCACGCCGGAGTTCGCCGAGCCCGAGAGCCTCGACGACCTGGTGCGCAACCTCACCACGCGCTTCTCCGACGACACGCTGGTGGTGAGCGTGAAGATGCCCGGGTCGGGCGTGACGCTCCGCGGACGCGTGGTGCAGAACCTCCCGAGCTCGGCGATCGATGCGCTGCGCCCGGGGGCGAGCACCGACGGCGGAGACCCCGTGTGGAACGTGCGGCGCACCATCGTGCCCGTAGGCAGGATCGTCATCGGCCGGGACCGCGTCCGGCTTCGCGTGCGAGAGGTTCGGCTGTGAGCGTACGAACGAGGTTGGCTGCGCTGGCCTTCATGGGCTGCGCGACGGGCGTCGTGCTGGTGGCGGCGCCCGGCGAGGCCGTGGTCACGCGCACCTTCTCCCTCGACACCGCCACGGAGCTCTCCGCGGGCGTGCTCGATCGCGTGTCTGTCGCTGCTGATGGCACCGTGGTGCTCGGCGCCGACGTGCAGCGCATCGCGCCGCCTGACACCGTGGGCTCGGTGTGGTCGCTGCTCGACATGGGCGACGGCTCGGTGCTCGCGGGCACCGGCGTCGACGGCCGCGTCTATCGCATCGCGAACAACGCCGCGACGCTCTACGCGCAGACCGACGCGCTCGTGGTCACCTCGCTCACGCGCGCCGACGACGGAACCGTCTACGCAGGCACGCTCCCCGACGGAAAGCTCTACAAGCTCGTGGCCCCTTCGAACGGACGCCCGAGCGCGCCCGTGGTGGTGGCCGAGCTCCCCGGCGCGCAGCACATCTGGGCCGTCGCGTGGGATCGCGCGCGCCGCGCCGTGCTGTGCGCGACGGGCCCCGAGGGCAAGCTCTTCGCGGTCGATCCGCGGCTGCCGTCGGGCTCCAACGCGACGGTGGTCTTCGACAGCGAGGAGCCGCACCTCTACGCGATGGCGCTGCGCAACAGCGAGGCGATCGTGGGCTCGGGCGGCGGTCACGCGATCGTGTACGCGGTCCGCGGCGCGGGGCAGGCGAGGGTGCTCGCGCGGCTCCAGGGCGACGAGGTCAAGGGCATCGCCATCGCGGGCGACGACGTCATCGCGGCGGCCAACGAGTTCACCGAGTCACCCGAACCTCCGCGTCGCTCGACCTCCACGGGACGAACGCCGTCACCGGGCGGCGTCGCGGCGGGACGTCCGAGGGCGGGCAAGGGGTCGGTCTATCGGCTGCGTCCGTCGGGGCTCTTCGAGCGCATCTACAACAACACCGAGTCGCACGTCACCGCGCTCGAGTGGAACGGCACCGCGCGCGAGGCGTGGGCCTCGCTCGGCGTCGGCGGTCGCGTGATCGCGGTCGCGGAGGATCGCACCGCGCGCGTGGCCTTCGACGTCGACGAGACGCAGGTGCTCTCGCTCTCGCTCACGGGCCGCTCACCGATCTTCGGCACGGGCGACACGGGGGTCTTCTACCGCGTGACCGACGCGCGTCCTCAGGGCGCGACGTGGAACAGCAAGGTGCTCGACGCGACCTCGCCCGCGCGCTGGGGCGCCGTGCGATGGCGCGGATCAGGCGCGATCGACTGGGAGTCTCGCAGCGGCAACACCGACACGCCCGACGCGACGTGGAGCGCGTGGCAGGCCCTCGATCCCGACGGGGCGGTGCAGTCTCCGTCGTCGCGCTACGTGCAGGTGCGCGCGCGCTTCGGCCGCGAGGCTTCGACCACGGTGCGCGCGGTGACGGTGTATTACCTCCCCGAGAACCAGCGCGCGGTGCTCACCGAGGTCACGGCCGCGACGCCCGAGACCAAGGTCGGCGAGACGCGCGCCTCGGTGATCAAGCTCGCGTGGAAGGTCGAGAACCCCGACGCCGACGC
>JBPOHC010000380.1:0-2474 GCA_052035985.1 Myxococcota bacterium
GCCACACCATGGGAGGCGCTCGGCGTCGACCTCCCAGCCCCCGGACTCGGACTGAAAGAGCCCGATGCCGAACCCCTTGAACGCGAGCGTTCGACCGAGCAGCGACACGGCAGCGCCACCCATGGAGAAGTACGCGCACTCGATCATCGCTCACCTCGGCGCTTCGCCTGTCGGCGCTCGCGCTTCGCCTGCGCCGCAGCCAGAGCTTCACGCTTCGACGTGGCGATCGCCTCGCGCTCCCACTCGCCCGGCTTGCCCGCCTCGCGCGGCCCGCGACGATCGAGGTCGCTCAGGGACACGCCGAACAGCGCGAACAGCGACGCGACGGTGTGGATTCGGTCGCTCACCCCTCGCCTCCCTGCGCGACGAAGTCGGTGCAGTCGCAGTCGGGGCGCACGCACATCCCCGACGTGCGATGGCTGTTGCACGAGTGTCCGCACGCGCAGCGCACGGGGCACGTACCGAGGATTGCGCCGTGGAGGCACGTCTCGGGTGGATGGACCGCGGTCTCGTTCTCGCCCATCGATCGCCGCTCTCCTCGTTCGCTCATGGCAGCACCTCCACCATCCCGCGCACGATCGCCCGCAGCGCGTCCTCGTTGCCGCGCAGGAACGGCAGGCGCCGCACGGCGTACCCGCGTCCGACGAGCTCGCGGTGCATCGCGCGGGAACCCGTGTCGTTCACCGACCACACGAGCGCGGGCACATCACCGGCGAGGTCGGTCGGGAGAGAGCGCGCGGCGTCGAGCCCCGTCTCGCCGTGCTCGTCCCCGCCCGAGAGCGACGGTCCGAGGTCGTGATCGAGGATGATCAGCCGCAAGGCCTCGCGCCGCTCCGACTGCTGTTCGATCGCGTACATCTTCGCGAAGAAGTCACGCACCGAGGTCGCCCACTCGACGCAGGCGCCGGTGCCGAGCAGCGCCTTGTCGAGCCAGTCCATGCGCTCGGTGGAGTCCTCGAGCACGAGCACGATCGGCGCGGTCACGGCAGCACCTCGACGAGCACCGATCCGATGAGGGCCCCGAGCGCAGCCGCTCCCCCGGACGCGAGCGTGGCGCCTGTCGTCGAGCACCGATCGTCGGCACAGCCGAGCGCCCCGACCAGCCCCCCGAGCGCGGCGCCTCCCGTCGGTGCGAGCACGCGGAGCACGGTGAGCCCCAGGCTCGTCTCGGGCGCCGTCGGCGCCGGTGGCGCGGCCTCTGTGAGCCTGCGCTCGGCAGCGACGCGCGCGCGGCGTTCGTCGCCGAGGTCGCCCTCGAGCTCCGTAATGCGCTCGTTCTTCTTCCCGAGCCCGGCGTTGCAGTCGTTGAGGTCGTCGAAGCACCGTGCCTCGCACGGCGGGAGCTTCCGGCCGGGCGCCGCGCACCGCTCGACCGGCGTCGGGGCGCAGTCCGGCGGGGCGGGCTGAGCGAGAAGGAGCGCGGCGAAGACGAGCGTGATCATGATCGGTCCCCTCGAAGCCGCGCCTGTACCTCGGCGCGCAGCTTCTCCATGTCGTCGGACGTCGGCTCTTCGATCGCGGCCCGCTCTTGGCGCTCGGCCTCGATCTTCGCGGTCACCTCGCGGGCAATGCGTTCTCGCTCCGCCGCTGCGAGCGCGTCCTGTCCATGCTCCTGCACGGTGTCCGCGAGCGCGTCGCGGTTCGCGTCGGTCTGTCGCCCGAGTTCGTGCGCGGTGCCCGCCTCGCGGCCTCGGAGGTACGCCCAGACGCCCGCGGCAACCGCGCCGACGCCGAGCGCGACCCAGCGGACCCACGCCCGGGCGCGGAGCCAGCGCCACGCGGTGGAGAGGATGGTCACCACGGCGAGGCCTCCAGGTTGCGGTAGGTCGACTTCCTCGGCTCGATGACGGCGCGTACCGCGCGGCTGACGCGCTGCTTCTCCATCGCGCGCCACACCTCGTTGCGCTGTTCCGGCGTGACCGCCGCTTCGAGCGCGCAGACGACGCACGACACCTCGACGGTGATCGCGCCACAGGTCGAGCAGGGGGGCGCGTCGACGCGGATCATTGAGACGCCTCGTACCCGCCGATGATGACGCCCGCGTCGATGTTCGCGCCCGAGAGCATCCGCAGCGCGCGAGCCCCGCGCCACTCGTCGCACGCCTCGGCGGAGACGCTCATTGCCTCGAACGCGGCACGGTGTCGCAGCCGAGCGGGCCACTCGTCCGCGCAGGCGTGCGCCATCGCCTCGTCGGGCGTGAGCCATTCCGCGCCCGAGGGGACCTCGATCATGTCGCGCCCCTCGACGACGAGCCAGCCCACGTCGGGCGCGCCCGCTGTGCCGGCGTCGGCGGTCGTCACGACGAGGTTCGTTGGCGCGACGAACGACGCCATCACCAGCGAACCACCGATGACGCCGAGCAGCGCACCAAGAAAGACGCTCATGAACCGATCGCTCATCGCGCGGCCCTCGTGCTCGTACTGACCTGCGCGCCCACGGAGACCTCGACGAGAGGCTCCGACGTCGTGGGCTCG
>JBPOHC010001013.1:0-18630 GCA_052035985.1 Myxococcota bacterium
ACCGCGAAGGCCGCGACGGTCATCCCCTCGATGACGAGGTCGGTCCAGTCGGCGAGGAGCACGCGGTCTTTGAAGGTCCCCGGCTCGCCCTCATCAGCGTTGCACACGACGTAGCGCTCGGGTCCCGGCGCCGCCCGGCACGCCTCCCACTTCGCGCCCGTCGAGAAGCCCGCGCCGCCGCGGCCTCGGAGCGACGACAGCTTCACCTCGTCGAGCGTCTCGGCGGAGCCTCGCGCGATGGCCGCCGCGATCCCCTCCCCTCGATCGAGGGGCGTCGAGAGGAGCAGGTCCTTCCGCTCGACGTGCGAGTGGATGACGAAGAGGTTCTCGGGCCACTCCGCGATGGGCGCCCCGGCCCTGATGAGCGCCGAGATGGCGCCGACGCGCGCGGGCGTGAGCCTCGCGATGGGCACGCCGTTGACGAGCAGCGCGGGGCCCTGATCGCAGAGCCCCGTGCACGACGTCGTGCGCACGCTCACGAGCCCGTCGCGCGACACCTCGCCGAGCTGAATGTGAAACGCGTCGAGGAGCCGCTGACGGAGCTCGACGCTCCCCGACATCTCGTCGGTCACGTTGTCGCTGAAGAGCACGCGGTAGCGCCCCATCGGCTCGGTTTCGAAGAACGCGTAGAAGCCCGCCACGCCCTCGACGCGACCTCGCGGCACCGAGAGCTCCTCCGCGATCTCGGTGATGTCCTCAGGGGTGATGACCCCCTTCGCCGCCATCAGATCACGGAGGATCTGCACGAGGCGTGTGGCGTCTCGCTGATGCTTCGCCAGAATGGAGCTCAAGTCGCCGTGCATGATCAGGCCTCCTGAATCTCAGACGCTGCGGAGGGCGGTGCTGTCGGCGGCGCGCGCCCGCGTCGCGACATCAGCCCTGCGTGGGCGACGCTCGTGGGGTTCGTCACGCGCTTCGTCAATGTCCGCCGCGAGGCGCGACGCCTCCGACAGCGCAGACGCGCGCGACGCCTCACGCCCCCCGCGAAACACTTGGACAACGTTACGCATTGAAAGACAGAGCCCCTTCGGAGCGACGAGTGCGCTCCCAGAGACCGCGGCCTTCGTAGTCCAGTGTCCCCTACGAAACAAGCTTGATTCCGCAAACTTCGCGCCCGCGCGACGTGTCGTCGGAGTGTCAGCCTCGTGACGCCCGAGCGCCTCGCGCGACGAGGCAGCGCGCGCGTTTCGAAGTCACGCCGTCGGGCGTCGCGGCAGCGCTTCGAGCGCGCGAAAGCGGGCCTCGATGTCGTCGATGGCGGGCGGCGCCTCGGCCTTCTGCGCCGCGGTCTCCGCCGCGGGGGCCTCCGCCTCGAGCGCGCGAAACCGTCGCTCGATGTCGTCGATCGCCGCGTCGGTGACCGCGTCGGTGACCGCCTCGTCGCCGCGCCTCTCGGACGCGTCTCGCCGCGCGTGGTCGTCGTCGAGAAAGCGCTCCACCGACGAGAGCGCCGACGTCGCCGCGTCGCGGAGGTAGTCGGCCAGCGAGGTCGCGCCGTCGATCGCCGAGGCCGTGACGTCGAGCACCACGTCGGAGCGCACGTCGCCGCCTTCACCCTTCGCGGGAGCCTTCTCTGACGGGTCGCGGAGCCCGTCGCGCGCCGTCGGCCACGGGATGCGCGCGACGCAGGCCGCCCGAAGCATCGCGTCGACCTCGCGGAGCGTGAGGTCGCCGGGGCCGTTGCCCGTGAGCTCGCGGTGCGCGTCGCTCCGCCAGAAGAGCCACGTCGCGTACAGACGGAACGCCGACGTCGGATAGCCCGTCGCCGTCGAGAGGATCTCGTCCTCGTTGCGCTCGACGCGCTGCTTCAATCGTTCGAGGTACTCGAGCTCGCGCAGCCCGAGGGCCGCGGGGGAGTCGAGCGTCGCGACCGCCACGTCGAGGCGCACGGCGGCTTCGAGGTCGCCGCCTCCTGCGACCATGGCGAAGCGATCGGCGGTGAGCTCGCACGCGACCACGCAGAGGCACGCGAGGTAGTGCGTCGCGCCGCGAGACCACGCCTCGAGCGCGACCGAGGGAGGGTTCGCGCCCGGTCCGAGTGACATCCAGTGACCGAGCTCGTGGCCGATGAGCATGGCGAGGGCGGCGTCATCGAGCGCGCTCGCCACGGGCCCCACGAGCCTGATCGCGAAGGGTCTCTCGTTGAGCATCGCCTGCGCCGTGAGACGGCTCTCGGCGGGCGTGAGGAACAGCGCGTACGGGTCGGTGCACCCGAGGCGATCGGCGGCGACGCGGGCCACGCGGTGGATGCGCTCGGCCATGGAGGCGTCGAGTCGGAGCCTCGGCTCGCTCGCGCCGGGGTCGAGCTGCGTGCGTCGACGGTCGATGGGACGCGACGCGAAGATCGCTTCGAGCTCGCGCTCCCAGTCGACGCGGAGGTCCTCGATGCGATCGCAAGCCTTGAGGGTCACGGGGGTCTATCGCTCCAGCGTCACCCGGCGCCCGACGCGCCGACCGGCTCGGCGCGCGAGGTGATCGCGCGGTGGACCGCCTCGATACCACAGCGCTCGATTCTCGGGAGAGCTCCGCCCGCGAGGCCGACGTCACCGAAGTTGACGAACCACTGCGATCGCCGCGATCCTGCGACGTATGGCGACGTTGCGGACGGTGGTGGTGGGCGCGGGAATCATGGGTGTCACGGCGGCGCGGACGCTTCGCGCGAGAGGTCACGCGGTGACCCTCTGCGACCCGGGGCCGCTCCCGAACGCCCTCGCGGCGTCGACGGACATCAGCAAGATCGTGCGCATCGAGTACGGCGCCGACGCGAAGTACACCGCCCTCGGAGAGCGCTCCCTCGACGGCTGGCGACGGTGGAACGCCGAGCTCGGCGAGGACCTCTTTCACGAGACCGGCGTGCTCTTCGCGAGCCGCGCCCCGATGGCCCCCGGCGGCTTTGAACACGACAGCCACGAGACCCTCCTCGCCCGCGGACACGCCCCCGAGCGCCTCGACGGGCGCGAGCTCTCGGAGCGCTTTCCCGCTTGGAAGACAGGGCGCTACGTCGACGGCTTCTTTCACGCGAAGGGCGGCTTCGTCGAGAGCGGACGCGTCGTCGAGCGGCTCCTCTCGAAGGCCCGCGACGAGGGCGTGGTCGTGCGCGAAGGCGCGCGCTTCGACGCCCTGGTCGACGCGACGCCGGGCGTGGTCTTGCGAGGCCGCGAGGTGCTCACCGCGGACCGCGTCGTGATGGCCGTCGGAGCCTGGACGCCGTACGTCTTCCCCGAGCTCCTGGGCACGCTCCGCGCGACGGGCCACCCGGTGTTTCACCTGCGACCGAGAGACCCCGAGCGCTTCGTTGCGGAGCGCTTTCCGGTCTTCGGCGCGGCCATCGCAGAGACGGGCTGGTACGGCTTTCCGTTGCATCCGACGAGCGGCGTGGTGAAGGTCGCGCGGCACAGCGTCGGGCGTCCGATTCACCCCACCGCGGCGGCGCGCGAGGTCACCGCCGAAGACCGCGGCGCGCTCCGAGACTTTCTCACAGAGACCTTTCCCGACCTCTTGGACGCCGAGGTCGTCGCGACGCGCGTGTGCCTCTACTGCGACTCGGCCGACGGCCACTTCTGGATCGACCGCGACCCCGCGCGCGAGTGGCTCACCGTCGCCGCGGGCGACAGCGGTCACGGATTCAAGTTCGCGCCCGTGCTCGGCGACCTCATCGCCGACGCCGTCGAGGGTCACCCCGCGGATCCGCGCTTCCGCTGGCGCGCGGGCCAGCGCCCGCAACGACACGAGGAGGCCGCGCGACATCGGTGAGCGCCGTAGACGCGCGCTCCCCTGCGGCGCGATGATGCGACTCCCCGATGGTCCGCCGTCTCTCACTCCTCGTCGCCGCGCTCGCCGCGTGTCAGTCACCCGCCGGGCTCCTCATCCCCGACGCGTCGTTTGACACCCGCGGGATCTTCTTCATCGATCGCCCCGCGACCGGCGACATCGTCGCGCCCTCGGATGTCACCGTCGCCATCGCGCCCGACGGCGCCGTGATCGGAACCGTCGCCCCCGATGGAGCCGTGCTCGCACCCGACGGCGCCATCGTCGGAGGCGCGCTCCCCGACGGCGCGGTGGTCGCCTCTGACGGCGCCGTGATCGGCACCGTGCGCGACGCAGGAAGCTCCGACGCGACGCCCCTCGACGGCGCACCCATCGACGGAACGACCGGGCCCGACGGAGCCGCCACCGACACGCCCGCGACGCCCGACGCGACCTCCATCGACGGAGGAATGAACGACGCGACCATGCCTCCCGCCGACGCGCAGTGGCCCGTCTCCAACGACGGCGCGATGCGCCCCGACGGGTTTCTGCCCGACGGCGCGCCCGCGTGTCCGACCTCGTGGCGCGCGTGCGGCTCGCTCTGCATCGCGCCGGGCACGTGCTGCGACACCACGGAGTGCCTCGGCGGACGCGCGTGCTCCGCGCCGGGAGGCCAGTGTAGCTGCCGCGAGAACACGCGGATGTGCGGGAGCCAGTGCATCCCCGAGAGCGCGTGCTGCGGCGACAGCGACTGCCCCGCGGGCTTCCGCTGCCCCTCGGTCGGAGGGCTCTGCGCCGACTCCAACGGCTGCATCGTGGGTCTCCGCACGTGCATGGGGCGCTGCATCGCCGCGGGCGCGTGCTGCACCACAGCGGATTGCGTCGACGGCACCTGCGCGGGCCCCGGCGCCTTCTGCAGCGGCACGAGCCGCTGCGCGCGCGGATCGAGGGACTGCAGCGGCCAGTGCATCCCGTCGAGCACCTGCTGCGCGAACACCGACTGCCCCGCGGGCTTCGTGTGCCCCATGGCGGGCTCGCAGTGCGGATGCCCTCGCGGTCAACGGCTCTGCAACGGCAACCGCTGCATCGTGGCAGAGGCGTGCTGCACCGACGACGACTGCCCCGCCACGAGCTGCCCGACGCCCGGGATGCCCTGCGCGCCCGTTCCGCCGCGCATCGGCGTGAAGCGCTGGGGCATCGACCCCGTCGACGGGGGCGCGGGAGAGGGCGGCAGCGGCGGCTACGCGCACTACGAGCTCACCACCACGGCCGACGAGGAGCGCGCGCTCATGGCCGCGCTCGGCGCCACGGCCTCGGGCGAGACGCCGAGGTACGCGCTCCTCACCGATCGGTATTTCACCATCTACGGCACGGGCGTCTGCCCGAGGAACACCGCCGCGCTCTGGTCGCTCGAGCAGCCCCCGACGGCGTGGCCCCGCGTCGATCGCGTGCTCACGGTCTCGACGCCCGAGCGCGATTTCATGGTGCGTGACGGCTGGCGCGCGACGCAGATCGGATGCGCGGTCGCGACCACGAGCACGTGCCCCACGGGGACGATCACGGTGACGCGCTATCAGCTCCCGCGGGCGCCCGCGGAGCGGCACCGCTTCGTGCTCTCGGCGGACTCGATGGAGGCCAGCCGCGCGGGCTTTCTCTACGAGGGCGTGGCGTTCTGCGTGTGGTGATCGCGACCGCATGACGCGGCGTTTCGCGCGCGTCGCGGTCGCCTCGCTCTGATAGAGTCGCGTCGGTCAACGGTGGACCTCCGACGTCTGAGCCGTCGAGGTGCTCGACCCCACCGCACCGACGTCCTTCACCCATTGACGGAGAGCGCATGAAGCTTCGATTGCGATGGCTGTTCCTCGTGCCGGGCGCGCTGCTCGCGGCGTGCGCGCCCGAGACTACCGGGGCCCGACCGATCGACGGCGGTGACGACGTCGCCGACGTGACCCCCATCGACGACACGGTGGCCGAAGACCTCCCGAGGGTCGACGCGCGCGTCGACGCGAGGGTCGATGCGTCCGAAGACGTTCCCACCGACGGAAAGCCCACCGACCTCGGCGACGACGTCGCGAAAGACGTCACCGAAGACGCGCCCCCCACCGACATCGGCGACGACGTCCCGCCCACCGACATCGGCGACGACGTGCCCCCGACCGACGGCGGCACCGACGCTCCCCCCGTCGACGTGACCGTCGATGCTCCGCCCGTCGACGTGATCGTCGATGTGCCGCCCGCCGACGTGACCGTCGATGTGCCGCCCGTCGACGTCCCGACGCCCGACGTTCCGTCGAGCTGCGCGCTGCCCCTTCAGCGCGCGCTCTCGCTCCCCTCCGACCGCGCCGCGGGGACCACCTCGGGGACCGGTCGCATCGGCATGTCGACCTGCGCCGCGGTGGGCGGTCCCGAGCACGTCTATCCCCTCCGCGTCGCGGCGCGAACGGGCCTCCAGCTCAGCACCGAGGGCAGCATGTACGACACCGTGCTGCTGCTCCGTCGCGCGTGTGACAGCGCCGCGGCCACGTCTGAAATCGCCTGCAACGATGATGCTCCGGGTGGCACCGCGTCGTTCCTCCGCCGCGTGGTCGATCCGGGCGACTACTTCGTCGTCGTCGATCAGTACGGCAACGCCGACGGTCGCGGCGGGATGTACAACCTCGCCGTCTCGTCGTTCACGCCCGCGGCCAACGCCGACTGCGCGACGCCCGCCGCGCTCACCCCGGGCACCGTCGCCATGGGCAACACCACGGGCGGCGTCACGCCCGGGACCGCGTGCATCAACAACGAGTGGGGGCCGCAGGTCTTCTACTCGCTCACGATCCCCGCGGGTCAGCGCGCGACCGTCACCGCCACGCCGATGGGAGCGCCCGCGTGGCGCGCGATCGTGAGGGCCCAGGCGAGCTGCACCGCGGGCTCGTGCCTCGCGAGCGGAGCCTCGGCGATGGCCGGCGCCGCGGCCTCCGAGGTGATCGACAACCGCGGAACCGCCCCCCTCACGGTCACCGTCTCGGTCGCCAGCGGAACGGGGACCACGGGCGGAGCCTTCAGCCTCTCGGCCTCGCTCTCGACGCCGCCGACCGCGCCCGCCAACGCGACGTGTTCGATGGCCACCGCCGTGGCCGACGGCGCGGTGATCCCCGGCGCCAACCCCGGCCTCGGCACCACGCGGCTCAACGGCGTGTGCATCGGCGGCGCGCAGGGGACGTCGCTCTTCTACTCGGCCTCGATCCCGCCGCGCAGCACGCTCGAGTTCACCGCCACGCCCACGGGGATGTGGGACCCGGTGATCCGCTTCCTCAACGCCTGCGCCGCCACGAGCTGCCTCGCGTCGACCGACGCCGCGGGCGCGGGCGCCGCCGAGACCCTCCGCTGGACCAACACCGGAACCTCCGCGCAGACCGTCTACGCAGCGATTTCGAGCCTCGACGCGTCGGCCTCGGGCACCTTCGACGGCCGCGTGCGCGTGCTCCCGCCGCCGATCAACACCACCTGCGCGTCGGCGACGCTCCTCACGAGCGGCATGACCCTCGCGGCGCAGAACAGCTCCGCGGGCATCGAGAACCTCACGGGGCCGTGCCTCCCGACCGCGACGGGCACGGTGCTCTACTACCAGGTGCGCGTCGCCGCGGGCGATCAGCTCACGCTCCGCGCGCGTCCGTCGGCGGGCGTCGACCCGGTGATCCGCCTGCTCGACGCGTGCGGCGCCACGACCTGCGTCGCGAACGCCAACGCGGCGGGCGTCAACGGGGCCGAGACGCTGGTGTACCGCAACACCGGCGCCGACCGCACGCTCACGGTCGCCGTCGGAGGCGCCACCAACGCGACCAACGGCTTCTTCGACCTCGACGTGAACGTGCGACGCGAGTACGTCGAGTCGTCGGTCGCGCGGGCCTGCGACGACATGACCGGCGGCGCCACCGTGATGGGCCTCGCGGGCGACGACACGGTGTCGGCCATCGCCGACCTGCCCTTCGCGTTCGCGCTCTACGGCGAGCGCGAGCTCGAGTTCGCCGTGTCGTCGAACGGGCTGCTCCAGCTCTTCCCCACGCTCACGGGGACGACGACGAACACCTACGACAACCAGCCCATCCCCACGGCCGCGGCGCCCAACCGCTTCGTCGCCGCGTTCTGGGACGACCTCCTCCCCGTGATGGGCTCGACGGTGACCACGCGCACCTTCGGCACGGCGCCCGCGCGTCGCTTCGTGGTGCAGTGGGGTTCCTACGCGATCTTCGGCGACGACACCGCGCGGCTCACCTTTCAGGCCAAGCTCTTCGAAGGGAGCAACGCCATCGAGCTGCACTACTGCACGCTCACCCCGGGCATGATGACCGGTCGCGCCACGGGCGACTCGGCCACCATCGGCATCGAGAGCGCCGACGGCGCCTCGGGGGTGCAGCACTCGCACAACGCCGCGAGGTCGGTCTCGACGACCGCGGCGATCCGCTTCACGCCCTGATCAACGACCGCGGAGGGGCCTCGTCGAACGTGTCGACGGGGCCTCGTCCGTGCCCGTCTTCGTAGAGCGCGCGCAGCGTCTCGGCGTCGCTCCACGCCTGCGCGAAGCACCCGACGGGCCTGTGCGGCGCGTCGCCTTCGAAGATCTCCGCGAGGTGCCCGACGCCCTGCGCCGTGAGCGCTTCAGAGAGCCCTTCGAAGAGCCCGAGCACCTCTCTGCGCGCGCCCTCCACCGCGGCAGGATCGCCCGCGAGCGACGCGTGACGCGCGAGCGCGCCGGTGTACGCGCCGATGAGAAAGGGCCACGCCGTGCCCTGGTGGTAGGCCCCGTCGCGGTGCCACGGATCGCCCGCGTAACGCCCGCGATACTGCGGGTCACGCGGAGAGAGCGTGCGAAGCGCGAAGGGCACCAGGAGCTCGGCGCGCGCGCGCTCGATCACGGCCTGTCGCTGCGCGGCGTCGAGGAGCTCACCGGGCAACGCCACGGCGTAGAGCGCGTTGGGACGCACCGCGGGATCGCTTCCGTCGGGGCGCACGGCGTCGAAGAGGTAGGCGCCGTCGGCGTTCCAGAAGCGCGCGCGGAATGAGTCGCGGGTGCGCGCGGCGTCGTCGCGGTGCGCCTTCGCAGAGGCGTCATCGCCGGCGAGCTCGGCGAGCCACGCGAGGGTGAGGATCCCGCTGTGCCACAGGGCGTTCACCTCGACGGGCGCGCCGTGACGCGGGGTGAAGGTGTGGTCGCCGACGCGCGCGTCCATCCATGTGAGCTGCGTGTTCGCGTCGCCCGCGTAGAGGAGCCCGTCGTCTGCGATGTGGATGCCGTAGCGCGTGCCTCGGCGGAGCCAGCGCGCGACGTCTTCGAGCGCGGGACGGAGCACGTCGAGCGCGAAGGCCCGATCGCCCGTGTACTGGAGGTATCTCCGCGCGGCGTGGAAGAACCACACGGGCGCGTCGACGGTGTTGTAGTCCGCGTGCCCCGAAGCCCCGTCAGGAAAGCGGTTCGGGAGCATCCCCCGGTCGACGTAGCGCGCGAAGGCGGCGAGCACCTCGCGGCCCGCTTCGAACCTCCGCGGCACGAGGTACGAGCCCGTGAACGCGATGAGCGTATCTCTCCCCCAGTCTTCGAACCACGGATAGCCCGCGAGGAGCGCGGGCGGAACGGCCTTGTCTGCGCGGTACGCATCGACGGCGACGTGGAGCATCGCCACGCGCGGGTCGCGCTCGTCTTCGGGCATGAGGGCCCGCAGCCTCGCGGCCTCTTCGCGCTCGCAGGCCGCGGGGTCGTCGGGCAGCGTGGGCTCCGAGGTGATGGTGACGTAGACCGACTCGCCGGGCGCGAGCGAGAGGTGAAACTCGCCGGGGGTGAAGAGGTCCTCGCGGTCGTCGAGTCCGCGCTCGCGCTCGATGGCGTGGTCGAAGTCCTTCCACCAGTCGGGCGATGCGGTGAAGACGCCGGGCGCGCGGATGCTCACGGTCACCCAGCCGTCGTAGGGCGTCCAACGGATGAGGCCCGCGTCGTCGGGGTCGACGTCGGCCTCGATGCGCGTCTCGCTCCGCTGCTTCGCGTGCGCGTGAAAATCACGGAACGCGCCGAACGGTCGCACCGAGAGCAGCGCCGACCGCGTCCCCTCGACGAGGGTGTAACGCACGAGGGTGGTGTTGCGACCGCGCACCATGCAGATCGAGCGCTCGAGCACGGCGCCGCAGGCCTTGATCCGCCACCGCGGCAGCGGGTCGACGGCGAACGATCGAACGAGCTTCCACCCGTCGGGCGTGACCACGCCGGGGAACGCGTGCGACGAGAGCGCGGCCCTCGACGCGCCCACGGTGAGCGTCTCGTCGAGGTGCGAGACGAGCACGTGACGCCCGCGGGGCGGGGCGAGCGCGGCGACGAGGAGGCCGTGATACCTGCGCGTGGCGACGCCCGAGACGGTGCCCGAGGCGAAGCCCCCGAGTCCGTTGGTGACGAGCCACTCGCGACGCGTCGCGGCGTCGAGGTCAGAGACGATCTCAGCGGGGAGTTCGAGCATGGCGGTCGGCGATGGTACTGGCACCGAACGCGCGGCGCACCGACCGAAGCATCGCCCGCGAAGTGATCGCGACTCAGCGGCGGTGGCGCCTCGACGCGCGCCCGGCCCTGGCGCGCACCTCCCATCGCGGGAGCGAGTCTCGCGCGGCGTCTCTGCGCAGCACCGCGCCGCCCATGAGGAGCACGCGATCGACCGCGCCGTTGGTGGCGTGGGCGGCGAGCATCTCCCAGCCGACGCCGAGGCCGCGCACGACCTCTTCGGTCTGCGACGCTCCGCTCGCGCGGGTGGTGACCTCGATGCGCCCTCCCGACTGCGAGACGCGCACGCCGGGGGCGACGTCGAGCCAGCGGCGCGCGCCCTCGACGGTGAGCGTCGGATCGAGCCGAACGTCGCTCGGAAAGGGCAGCGACGCGCGCCAGGTCTCTCCTCCATCGGGCGAGACCCGAACGCGGTTCGAAGTGGTGAGCATGAGCCACGAGCCCGCGCTCGCGAGGCGCTCGACCTCCTCGTGGAGCACCCAGGCCCACGTCTCTCCGCTGTCGCGCGTCGACACGATCCAGCCGTCGTCGCGCGCGAACACGCCGTGCCTGCGGTCGACGAAGACGCCCCACGAGAGCAGCCTCGTGCCGGGCGAGATCACCTGTCGCCAGTGGGCGCCGACGTCTTCGGTCCACCAGAGGCCGTCGTCGATGCGCCAGGCGATCTTGGCGCTGAGAAAGCCGCCGCGGCCGTAGTTCACCGCGCGGCGCGCGCGCTCGGGGTCCACCGCCGTCGACATCCTGCGCCAGAGCCCTCCGCGGTCGTTGCTGAGGTACACGCCGCACGAGGGGCCGAAGGCGAGCATGCGGTGGTCGTCGAGCACGCGCACACGCTCACACGCCGCGGGCGCCACCACCTCCACGCCGCGCTCTCGCAGGTCGGGAAAGACCACGCGACGCGCGTCCATGCACGCGAGCGCGCCGTGTGGCGTCGAGGCGCAGTGGGGCGGATCGATGCGCTCGTCGGGCTCCTCCGCGAGCGTGCGGGCTGCGACGCGGGCCCTGTCGTCGTAGCGGGCGCGCTCCCAGGTGCGACCGCCGTCGAAGCTCCAGTGCGAGGGGAGCGAGCCGCGTCCGGCCTCGATCGCGTCGCGCCAACCGAGGCAGCGCACGTTGCCGTCGCCGCCGTCGATGCCGAGGTGTCCGAGGCGCATCGTGCGCCACGTGGCGCCCTCGTCGTCGCTGCGGTGCCAGTACTTGTCGGCCGCGAGCTGCACCCTCGCGATGAGCACCGGGCCGCACGCGTCGACGCCCTCGGAGTCTCTCCCCGGGAGGCTCCTCGGACCGCGCCACGCGCGCGCGTCGTCGCTGCGCCAGAGCCGCGTGCCCGACACGACCCACACCGCGCGCCTGCGATCGGTGAACACCCTCGCGCGGTCGCTCACGCCCGCGGGGAGCTCGAGCGGCTCCCACGATCGGCCGACGTCGCGCGACACGAACACGCGCGGACGCACGGGTGCGGCGGCGGTCCCCTGCGCGACGACGACGAGGGTGTGCGAGACCTCGAGCTCGACGGCGACGGGCTCCGAGAGCGCGACCTCTCGCGCGAACGCAGAGGTCCACGTCACGCCGCCGTCGCGGCTGAGACAGACCCCGCTCCGCGTGGTGGCCACGAGCGCTTCGAGGTGACGCCCCGCCGAGATCGCGTCGCGCAGCGTGGGCCCCGGGTTGAAGCCCACGAAGGACCACGCGCGCCCCGTCGTCGGCGCGGGCGGAGGTGTGCATCCCGACGGGTCATCGGGGTTTGGCGTCTCGACCGCGACGGGGGCGTTCGCCACGGGCGCCGACCTCGCGAGCGGCGGCGAAGTGCCCTCGACCACGTGCGGCCGCGGAGGCGTCGACGGTCGCGCGCGATCGCACGCGGGGAGCCCGAGGACCGAGAGCGCCGCGCACGCGAGCGCCGGACACACGGAGCGGCGAAGTCGACGTACGGCGGCGTGCATCGTAGGCGGAAATGAACCTCTGGCACCGCAAACGCTATCACCGTTTGTGCTGCGCAGCGGCGGGAACGGGGGCGCCTTTGCGCACCCATCGCCCCTCGATCGCGGGTCACGGCGGCACGCTGGCTGCTTCGTGTCGAGCACCTATGGATACCGCGCGCCTCACGCTGTGGATCGTCGCTCTCGGGTGCGGGTGCTCGACGAGAGGCGGCTACGCCGAGCCGGGACCCCTGTCGGCCAACGCGTCACCGCCTTCACCCGCGAGCATTCAGTCGAGCGGAGCGCTCCAGACCTCGCCCTCTTCAGGGAGGCAGGGCGAGGGACCGATGTCCGTCAACGCGGGCGGCGCGCAGGTCGCCGACGGTCACCGCGATCGCGGCCGCGCGCAGACGCCCTCCACGGAGTGCGCCACCGACGCCGACTGCGTGGCCGCCACGTGCTGCCACGCGACGGCCTGCGTCGCCTCTGCGCGCGCGCCCGTTTGCGGAGGCGCGGCCTGCACGGCCGACTGCGCGCCCAACTCCCTCGACTGCAACCAGGGGTCGTGCGCGTGCGTGTCGGGGCGCTGCGGGATCATCCGTCCGACGGGTCGCTGAACCCGGTGCACGGGCGCAACCGCGTCGGCTGACCGTACGCCGCTATCGTCGTCGCGCGCGCTTCGAACCCGACCCCGCGAAGGGGTCCGCCGCGCCGCGGAGGGCCTCGGGGATCGTCGGGAGCCACCGCGCGAAGCACTCATCGGCGCGGGCCTCGCACTCGTCCCACTCGAGGTGTCGCCGGTTGGCGATGTTGTAGTCGGGCCGCGGCATCTTGTGCTCGGGGAGGCCGAAGCACGGCGCGATCTTCATCTGAAAGAGCGAGACGACGACCTCTTCATTGTCGGAGACGTAGTCGCCCACGGGCTTGAAGTGACCGGGCGTCTTGCCGAGGCCGTAGTTCACGAGGTTCCGCCGCTCCTTCGGGGCGACGAGAAAGTGACAGGCCTCGTGCATGAGCTTCTCGGTGTCGCAGAGCTTGTCTCCGACGATGAAGAAGGTCCGCCCGTCGAAGCCCACGGGCTGCGCGAAGAAGGGCGTCTTGCCCTGCTCGTCGCCCTGGAGCGTGACGAGCCTGAAGCCCTTACCCGTGGTCTTCACGACCCACTCGCAGAGCTCATTCCAGAGGGTCCCGCAGCGGTTGGCGGGTTCGAGGCAGCAGGGTGTGCGGTCGCGCATGACGTCGTCTCGGTGAGCGCCTCCATTGCGTGATGCGCGACGCCCTGTCAACGCACCTCGACGTCGTGCGAGGGCGCGACGGACCACACGCCCTCATCCGACCGCATCCACGCCGCGCCGGCGTGAAAGACCCCACGGCCCACGGTCGAGAGCGGCACCCGCAGCGTGTGACGCCCCGGCAGGAGCCCGCGATACCGCACCCTCAGCGCCCCGTCGACCTGCTCGACGCGGGGCCTCGGCTGCGAGGGCGTGCGATCGAGCGCGTAGAAATCCCACGAGCCCGCGAGGTCGAAGCCCCATCGGTCGGCGCCGCGTCCGCCCGCGGTCTGCGCGAGGTCTGCGCCCGCGCGGGCCCCGAGCGCGTAGGCCGCAGGCAGCGGAATGGTGAGATCGACGCCCCTCGACGCCGCCGGGAGCGTGAATTCGACGACCAGAGAGGCGACCCCGCCCCCCGTCTCGATGCGCTGCGAGAGCGCGCCAGGGCCGAGCGAGGTCGTGGGCGCCACCGCCGCGAGCTCGCCGCCGACGCTCACCCGAAGCGCCCGCGCGTCTTCGCGTTCGAAGCTCACGGTGAGCACCCCTTCACCGGGAACGGTCACCCTCGCGCTCGATCCGGGCGCGATCGTCGCGAGCTGCCTGCCGTCGAAGCGCACCACCGCGGGGCGCTGCGAGGCGCCCGACGGGAGCTGCGCCTGGAGCGCGAGCGCGTCGGCCTCGCCAGACCCCCAGCGCGGCCCCGTCGAGATGGTTTGATTGCGTACGATCCACGCGAGCGACCTCGCTGCGACGGACGCGTTGGCGCGGTCGAAGCGCATGAGCTCCGTCGCGGCGCGGGCCATGAGCGCGCGGTCTCCGTACGACTCCATGCAGAGGATCCAGTGCACGCCCGCGCAGGGGTTCACGGGATGGTTCGCCATCGAACGATCGAGCGCCGCGGAGAGCGCCACGGCGACCCTCCTGGCGCGGTCGGTCTCGCGTGAGACGCGCGCCGCCCGCAGCGCCCAGGTGAGCGTGTCGATGGAGGCGTCGCTGGCGAGGGCCCGATCGATGGCGCCGTTCACCGCCGCGCCGAGGTCGGGGACGTCATCGCCCGGTCGCCTCGAGGTGGTCACCGCGGCGGCGGCGCGGGTCTGCACGGCGAGCGGCGACGCGGGGTCGGTGAGGGCCGCGCGCACGACGTCGATCGCGGCGCGGCGCTCGTCGCGCGTGAGCCTGTCGGCGCCGAGCCAGAGGAGCTCGCTCGTGAGCCACGGTGAGGGACGCATCCGTCGCCACCAGGCCACGCCGCCCGCGGCGCTGATGTTCTCGCCGATGGCGGTCCACTCGCCGACGAAGGCCCGCTCGACCTCGGCGCGGAGCATCGAGGCGTCGGGGTTGGGCGTCACGTCGAGGGCGTCGCGGAGGGCGCGCAGCGACGCGGCGCGGTCGAGGCGCAGCGAGGCGAGGCCCCACCGCGGCTCGCGCAGGGCTTCGAGGGCCGCGCGCACGCCCTCCCCGAGCCCGCCGCCGACGCGGACGTCGAGCGTCGCAGGGGCCGTGAGCGGAGGCACGCGGAGCTCGACGTCGCTCGGCTCGGGGCCCACCGCGGCGTCGATGCGGAGGGGCACGCGGGCGGGGTCGTTGCGGACGCGCAGCCCGAACTGCACGCGGTCTCCTCGTGAGGCGTCGGTCGAGAGGGTGGCGCCGAGGGTGATGAGATGCTCGCCCGCGTCGGTGGCGCGAACCTCCACCGGGACGGTCGCCTGTCCGTCGGTGTTGAGCGTGACCGCGCGCGGCGGCGCGGCGACGAACGCGAGGCCGCTCGACGTCGACGTGTCGAGGTTCATGACCTGCCCCGCCAGTGACGGCGCAGAGACCGCGAGCGCGCCGCGGGCGACGTCTCCCACGGCGAGGCTCGGGGGGAGCTCGACGCGCGCTTCGACGGGCTGCGTGGTGGTCGCGACGGCGTTCGCGAGGGCGCCCGCGCCGTCGTCTGCGATCGCGAGCGATTCGAAGCGCCAGCGACCGGGGTGATCGGGCAGCGGCACGTCGAGCGTGACCTCTCCCGTGGGACCGAGCCTGCGCGCGCCGAGGAAGAACACCGTGCCGTCGAGGTTCTGCGAGCGCGCGGTGCGCACTCCGCCCATCCCTCGCCCGCCGCCCGAACCGTACCCCGTGCCCGACCCGCCCGTGCCGCCGAACAGCGCGGGGCCGCAGTCGAAGTGGAGCACGCGATCGCTCACGTACGCGTGCGTCTCGGTCTGCGTCGCGATGCGATCGGCGGCCATGTCCCAGGGCGCGCTGGTGAGCCTCGCGTGGATGCGCCCGAGCTGACGCTCGGTCTCAGCGCACACCGTCGCGCCCACGAACCCCGCGTCGCGCGCCATGCGACGCGCGATGTCGCCGAAGGAGCCTTCGAGGTCGAAGCGCAGGAGCTCGGTGCGGTGCCCCCACGCGTGACGAAAGGTCGAGCGCGGGAGTCGACGGCCGTTCCACTCGACGGCCGTGTCGATGCGGCGGCCCTCTTCGGCGCCGTAGCCCAGCGGATGCGCGCTGTCCCCCGCGCTCGCGCGCCGCCCGGGGAGCCTGAAGAAGTCATCGGGCGGCGGGTGGTTCTCGTCGGCGAGCTCCCACCAGCCCGCGTCGGCGACCCAGAGCGAGACGACGGCGTCGCGCGGGGTTCCGTCGGGGTTTCGCGCGGCGATGGTCACCCTCGCGTTGGCGCCCGAGGGGTACGTGCGCGAATTCGTCGACACGCGCAGCCCGAAGCGTCGCGACGTCTCGACCTCGACCGCCGCGCTCGCGCTCGTCACCTCGCCCGCGTGAACGTGCGTCGCCACCACCGTCGCGAGCCCCCGCGCCCCTTCGGCCACGGGGAGTTCGAAGCGCCCTGCGCCGCCGACGCCCGTCCAGCGCGAGCCCCACACGCCGCCCTGCTCCAGCGTGAGGAGCGTGCTCCCCATCGCGGGCGCGCGCAGGGTGATGGGCAGCGGCGCGCCGGGCACCACCGAGGGCGTCGTCACGCTCACCGCGAGCGCTCCGCGGCCCGAGAGCGACGCGGGGCGGACCCTGTCCCACACGACGATCGACGCGCTCGACGCGCGCAGCGAAGCCACGGGCGCGGCCTCGATCCACCACGGACCTTCGCCCGCGAGGGTGACCGAGGGACGCGGGCCCTGGCTCGACACGTCGACCTCGCGCGTCCAGCGGGGGGCGCCGAGGGGATGGTTTCCATCGGTGCCGAAGACGCGGAGGTTGACCCGTCCGTCGTGGCGTCGTCCGCCGAGGTCTCGCACCGAGAGGTCGAGGTCGACGCTGTCGCCGGGCGCGCCGACGGTCCGCTCGCTCGACGCCTCGACGAGGTCGCGCCACGCGCCGGTCCAGATCTCTCCCACGGCGTAGGTGACGCTCTGCGAGAGGGCGACCTCGGCGTTCACGGTGCGACGCGAGAGGGCCTCGGTCGTCTCGGGCATCACGAAGGTGAAGCTCGCCGCGCGGTGCGGGCCGATGGGAGAGGTCCCCGCTCCGCCCGGCGTTCGAAACGTCACGATCGCGTCTTCGGGCCATCCCCCCTCGTCGTCAGCGGCCATCACGGTGACCGACTCGCCCGCTGCGGCCCACGTGCGGTCGAAGCGGATCTGCAGCGATCGACGCGGGAGCGGTCTGCTGTCGAGGAAGAGCGTGCGGCGGTGGTCCCTGCCGCGCACGCGCGCGAAGAGCAGGCCCGTCGCGGGGACCGCGGCGATGAAGTTCCCGTCGCCGTCGGTGCGCACCGTGGCGACCGCGTCGCCCGTGACATCTTCGCGCAGCTCGACGGCCTCATCGCGCAGGGGGACGTCGCGTCCGTCCACACATCCCCTCGCGTGCCCCCGCACGTTCACGGTCTCGCCGGGCCTGAACTCGGGCCTCCCGACGCCCATGTAGACCCGCACGTCGCACGCCTCGGCGCGGAGGTGCCTCACGTCGGCCCAGGCCACGGCGTCGCCACGAACGGCCACATAGCGAGCGTCGTGGGCGTCGACGGCGACCATTTCGACAGCGCCGCGCTCGTCGGTGCGGGCGGTGTCTCCGGGGCGTCCGTCGACGAAGCGCTGCACGGTCACGTCGCGCTGCGGAACGCCCTCGCCGTCGGTCACCACCACGCGGTCACGCGAGTCTCCGCGGCGGGCGAGCACCGTCAGCGGGCTCACCGAGACGATCGCGGTCGTCGCCCATCCACCCGCGTTCACGCGGACGAGATACACCCCCGCGGGGAGCGCGCCGATGGGGACGTTGTCGTCGGTCCAGTCGCCCGCGTCGACGCCCCAGGTCTCCGTCGGCGACTCGTCGGACTCGTTCGAATCGTAGGCGGCCGTCTCGTTGCCCACCGCGCGTCGCACGCGACGCCTCGCTGCGAGCTCCACGCGCTGGAGCGACACGAGGTCGACCAGCGCCCCGACGCGGGGGAGCGCGCCGTCGCGGAGGAGCAGCGCCTCGGCCTCGGACCCGACGGGCCCTTCGGCGACGGAGACGCCCTGACGGTCGATCGGTTCGGATACGAACGATTGCAGGGCGCGCAGTCGAAATGTGGCGATCTGTACGGGGCCTCCGTACTGGTTCTGTACCCGAACGAACGCGCTCTCTCCGGGGAGAAAGCGCCTCGGCGCGTCGACCAGGAGGAAGGGTCGCGACGGCGGCTCGAAGGGGAGCGAGGTGATGATCGGGTCGGCGGAGACGCTGCGTACGCCGAGGGCGAGTCCGAGGGCGACGATGAGGGAGCGCGAGGGTCTCATCGGGCGTCCTCCCGGGCGGCGCGGATCATCTCTGCGGTGACCTCGACCTCGCCGAGCGTGTCGAGCTGGCCGGTGCGCTGGGGCGTTCGATCGAAGCGCCACCGGCGCTCGTGGCGGCTGTTGGCGAAGAGCACCACCTCGGCGTGACCGGGCGTCTGCGGCGCCTGCGGGCGAGCCCAGAGGTCGAGCCTCCGCTGCACCTCGTCGCGCTCTCGGAGCATGCCCGAGCGCTCGGGCTCGATGGCGGTGAGGAGCGAGTCTTCGAGCGTGTCGAGGTGAGTGATGGCGTCGCTCCACGAGGAGGTGCCCTCGTTGTCTTCGGGCGACGCGGCGGACCAGTAGTGGATCTTCACGCGGTACCTCCCCGGGCGCACCGAGGGGAGCGCGTAGGCCTGCGAACCGAAGCCGATGGCGCTCGCGGAGAAGTCGAGGAGGCGTCCGCCGCTCGCGGTCTC
>JBPOHC010000499.1:0-1732 GCA_052035985.1 Myxococcota bacterium
GAGACGGCGGCGTCGCGGGGGGAACGTCGAGCTCGCGACCGCTGCGCGGCCCCTTCGATCGCTTCGTTCGAAGCATCGCGATCCACACGTCGGGCGCGCCCACGCCGACCTTCGCGTCGCTCATGGAGTCGCTGCGCGCGAGCCCGCATCCGCCCGCCGATCCCGCGGAGAGCGCGCAGGCTTCGAACGATCCGGGCTCCGACGGAGCGCAGGCCGACGCGAACGGCACGAACGACGCAAACAACGCAAACGCCACGCGCGAAGGCAATTCCGCGCGTCACCACGATCAGCCCGCGGCGACGCGCGAGTCGCGACATCACCGCGGCTCACACCGCGAGCACGGCGATCGCCACGCGCGTCGACACGCGTCGCAGAGCGCGCACGCATCGGGCGACGCTGGCGTGGGCGCGCGCGATGACCGCGACGCGGGGGCAGTCGCTGCGACCGCGCGCGCGGACGCGTCGACGAGGGTCCCGGTGACGGCGAGGTCTTCGGGGGCCACCCCGACGAGCGCTGCGGATCAGGCGCGCGCCGAGGGCGGAGGGGGCGCCTCGTCGACCTCGCTGCGCACGCGCGGGGGAGCGTCGTCGCAGCGGCCCCCGACGGCCACGCCCGAGCGGAGCGCGCGGGAGGTGGTGCGCGAGCGACCGAGGCTCGGGCCGTGGTTCCTCGTGGGCGTGGTGGTGGGCGCGATGCTGTCGAGGCGACCGCGCAGAGAGACGGAGGCGAAGTCATGAAGCGCAACGGGATGATGGTTCTCTTCCTCGCGCTCGCGTCGATCAGCGCGCGCGGCGAGGCGCAGGACCGCGATGAAGCCCCTGAGCTCGCGGGCGTTCCAGCGAACCTCTCGACGCTCGGCGAGGCGCTCGGTGACCGCTTCGCGTCGTGCTACGCGGCCGAGTCGGGCCCCCTCACCGAGGCCGATCGGGCGACGCTCCGTGACGCGCTCACGCCGCGCGCGACCGCGACCGCAGAGGCCCTCGGCGCTTCGGACTGCGGCAGCGCGGCGAACGAGATCGCGTGCGTCGAGGCGCTGCGGCGGGCACCGTGCGACGCCCTCGCGCGCATCCTCTCGGAGCCTCCCGGGCGTCAGGGTACGGCGCCCTCGTGGGCGACGGGCTACGCGCACGTGCTCATGCAGCGCATCGAGCGCTGCTACGTGGCCGAGGCCGACGGCGGCTCGCTCGACGACGTGCGCGCCACCCTCGCGGCCTTCGAACGCGAGACCGCGGGCGCGCTCGGCACGCTCTCACAGCGCGAAGACTGTCACGCCAACGAGAACTTTCTCCCCGCGTGCTCGAGCGCGCTCATGGCGATGTCGTGCGACGTGCTCGGCGGACACCTCGCGAACGACCCCGGCGCGCTCATGCGCTCGCTCGGCGACGCGTGTCACCAGCTGCTCTCGTGCGAGGGCGACGGCGACGCGGGACTCGACCTCGACGCGGCCTTCAACGAACCCCGCTGACCACCAGCGCCTCTCTCGCAGACCCGGGCATGGAACGCCGGGTGCTCACGCGGCCCCACTGATGGAATCCCGCAACGCCGTCGCTCGCTGGCTCCTGGCCTGCGCCTTCATGGTCTTCGTGATGCTCGCCGTCGGAGGCGTCACCCGACTCACAGGCTCGGGCCTCTCGATCGTCGAGTGGAGGCCGGTAACAGGTGCGCTTCCGCCGCTCAGCGTGCACGACTGGGAGGCGCTCTTCGCGCAATATCGTTCGTCGCCGCAGTTTCG
>JBPOHC010000580.1:0-4878 GCA_052035985.1 Myxococcota bacterium
TCGTTTCCGAACCTCACGCACGCGCCTGCGATCACGGGCATCTCATCAGGTCGCTTCGCGCAGGCCCTCGGCCCCACGCGGCTCGTCACGCACTCGTTCAACGCCGGGCCCGCGGCCATCGAGGCGCTCATGGCCGGCGCCCTCGACGCGACCTTCGTGGGCCCCATCCCCGCCGCCGCGGGCTTCGTTCGAAGCCACGGGCGCGCCCTCGAGGTCGTGTCGGGCGCTGCCTCGGGCGGGACGTCGTTCGTCGTCCGTCGCGGCGCGAACATCCGCGGTCCGGCGGACCTCCGCGGCAAGCGCCTCGCGGCGCCGCAGATCGGCAACACGCAAGACGTCGCCCTGCGCCACTACCTCTCGGCGCACGGGCTCGCGCCCGCCGAGCGCGGCGGCGACGTGCAGCTCACGGCGATCGAGAACGCCAACATCCTCACGCTGTTTCATCAGGGCGGCCTCGACGGCGCGTGGGTGCCCGAACCCTGGGCCTCGCGCCTCGTGCTCGAGGCCGACGGCGTGGTGCTCATCGACGAGCGTGATCTCTGGCCGAACAGGGCCTTCGCCATCACCCTGCTGGTCGTCCGTCAGGCGTACCTTCGCGACGCGCCCGCGCCCGTCGATCGCCTCGTCGACGCGGCGGCGCGCGAGGTCCGTTGGATCCGCGAGCACGACGCCGAGGCGCGGCTCGCGGTGTCTCGCGCGCTGTCGGCGCAGACAGGACGCCCGTTGCCCGCCGACCTCCTCATCGCCTCGTGGCCGCGCATCGACTTCACCGCCGACGCCCTGCGCCCCACGGTCGAGACCGCGGCGAGGCGAGCCCACGCGCTCGGGATGTTTCCGAGCGAAGACCTCGGCGGGCTCTTCGACGACGCCCGCTGCGCCCGCGCCGTCGCCATCGCGGGAGGCGCGACGTGACCCTTGCCCGGCTCGCGCTCTCGACGGCGCTCACGCTCGCGCCCGCGACGATCGTCGCGCAGACGCAGCCGTCGCAGACGCAGCCGTCGCAGACGCAGCCGTCAACCGCCGCGGATCGGGTGACCTTCGAGGGGCGTCCGGGCGCGGGCGTCACGGTCACCCTCCGCGACCCGTCGATCTCGCTCAACGTCTCGTCGCGCGCGCAGTTCCGAGGGACCTTCACCGTTCCGTCGCAGGGCGACCCGCAGACGGACCTCTCGATCCGCACGCTGCGGCTCATCCTCTCGGGGCACGCGTTCTCGACGGACGTGCGCTACTACGTCCAGCTCGCCCTCGCCGCGCAGGACTTCGAGCAGGGCAGCGCCTCGCCGCTCTTCGACGCGTGGGCGCAGTACACCGCCGTGAGGGACGCGCAGCTCCGCGTGGGGCAGTTCTTCGTCCCCTTCGATCGCGCGCGGACCATCCGTGAGGCGTCGCTCCAGTTCGTCGACCGTCAGCAGGTGGTGCGCGAGCTCAGCCTCGACCGCGACGCGGGCGTCGAGCTCTCGTCGCGCGACCTCTTCGGCCTCGGCGGACGCTTGCAGTACGCGCTCGGCGTCTTCTCGGGCGAGGGCCGCAACCGCATCGGCGGCGACGCGGGCTTTCTCTACGTCGCGCGGCTCCAGGTGAACCCCATGGGCTCCTTCGACGACAACCTCGAAGGCGACCTCGAGCGACGCGCCTCGCCGCGCCTCGCGATCGGCGTCGCGGGCGCCTACAACCAGTCGTCGACGCGCGCGCAGAGCACCCTCGGCGCGACGCTCACCCACGGCTCCTACGACTACCTCCACGCCGTGGCGGACCTTCATTTCAAGTGGCGCGGGCTCTCGCTCCTTGCTGAAGGTCTCTGGCGCGGAGCCTCGCAGCCGAGCCACGGCTACGTCGCCGACGGACGCGCCGCGACGGAGTGGTCTCGCTCGGGATGGGGCTACCTCGTGCAGCTCGGCGTGATGCTCGGCGCGCGCGTCGAGGCCGTCGCGCGGTGGGATCACCTCGTCGCCGTCACCGACACCGACCCGACGCTCCGCGCCCTCGCATCATCGCGCGGCCACGAGCTCGGCGCCGGCGCGAACGTCTACTTCGGCGGTCACGCGTACAAGCTCCAGGCCGACTGGCAGATGAACTTCGGCGACGATCCGTCGACCGCGCAGCACCTCGCGAGGGTGCAGCTCCAGCTCACGCTCTGATCGCTCAGCGGTCTCGCAGCGAGGCCTCCGTGCAAGCGGTCGCACACTGCGCAACGAAGCGCCACACGAGGCCCGAGGACGGGCGCGAGCGCTCCGTCGATTCATCGGCGGCGCTCTGAGAATGCCTTGACGGCACCGAACCTCCAGCGCTTGATCGTCGCGTCGAAGCGCGACGGTGCGGGCGATTGCCGAGGGTGGCGACGGGCCTCCCTTCGGTGCGGACCTCCGACGCGTGACGGCGCTCGTCCATACGCAGAAGGGAGCCGAAGACGTGGGTCACAGTCGCCTGTTCGATCGAGTGCGGAGCCTCGTTCGCCTGTCTCGTACCGCCGATCACCTCGGGTGCAGCGTCGACGACGCGCGCGGCGAGGCGATGGCGGAGCGCGAGCTGAGGCTCTCACGCCGACAGATGCTCGGCGGCATCGGCGTCGCCGCGGCGGCCGTCGTGGGCGTGACGCCCTTCACGGCGCGCGCTGCGCCGGTGCGTGGCGCGCCGCGGATCGCGATCGTCGGCGCCGGTCTCGCGGGCCTCGCGTGCGCCGACGAGCTTCGGCGGCGAGGGCTCTCGTGCAGGATCTACGAGGCGCTCCCCGGGCGCGTGGGCGGGCGCGTGCTCACGGACCACGACACCTTCCCGGGGCAGGTGGCCGAGTGCGGCGGCGAGATGATCGACACGTTCCACACGACGATGCTCTCGTACGCGCGGGAGTTCGGGCTCGCGCGCGAAGACCTCGAGCGCACGCCCGGCTCGTTCAGGTACCACTTCTTCGGCAGCCTCCACGCCGAGGACGAGGTCGTGGCCCAGTGGCGCGCGCTCGAGCCGCGCGTCGCCGCGGACTTCCGCACGCTCTCGAACGGGCCGACGTTCTTCTCGCACACCGCCGCCGACGCGGCCCTCGACGACGTCGACCTCGCCACCTACCTGAGCGCGCGCGCGTCGGACCTCCCGCTGATCCGCGAGGTGCTCTACGAGGCGTACATCGCCGAGTACGGCCTCGAGCCGTACGAGCAGAGCAGCCTGAACTTTCTGCAGTTCATCCACATGGACCGCAGGCGCCACTTCTCGGAGTTCGGCGTCTTCAGCGACGAGCGCTACCACCTCATCGGCGGCAACGACGGAATCGCGAGGGCCATCGCGGCGCGCGTCACCGACGCGGGCTCGGCCATCGACCACGGCGCGTCGCTCACGCGCCTCGCGCGCAACGCCTCGGGCGAGTATCAGCTCTTCTTCAACGGCTCGACCGCGCCCGAGATCGCCGACGCGGTGGTGGTCACCGTGCCCTTCAGCGTGCTCCGCGGCGTCACGCTCGACGCGTCGCTCGGGCTCTCGACCGACAAGCTCCGCGCGATCAACGAGCTCGGCTACGGCAACAACGCCAAGACCATGGTGCGCTTCAACCGCCGCGTGTGGGCCGAGCAGGGCGGCACCGGCGAGGCGTACGCCGACCTCGCGAACGTGCAGAACACCTGGGAGACCAACTACATGGCCCCGGGCCGCGGCGCGGGCGGGATCCTCACGGACTACAGCGGCGGCAACCGCGGCTACGGCCTCCAGCAGAACGCGGCGCACAACTTCGGCTGCGGCGGCTGTCACGCCGGGCCGCCCACCGACAGCGTGTTGAGCGCGGCGGGCGCGGCGCGGATCGACGGCGCGATGGAGGACTTCGTCCGCGACCTCGACCTGGTCTTTCCCGGCGCCGCGGCGGCCGCGTCGAGGGACGCGAGCGGGCGCCTCATCGGGCGTCGCGGTCACTGGACCCCGCAGCGCTACAGCAGGGGCTCGTACACCGCGTATCACCCCGGCCAGTTCACGACGATCGCGGGCCTCGAAGGCCAGGCCGCGGGCGCGCTCAAATTCGCGGGCGAGCACACCGACTCGTTCTACGACTCGCAGGGCTTCATGGAGGGCGCCTGCAACTCCGGCATCCGCGCCGCGCAGGAGATCCTCGCGGACATCCGCGCGCGTCGGCTCTGATCCTCGTCTCCCCTCTCTTCACCCTCCGATCATCGGCAGCCGCAGGGTCGCGCGCGTGACGCCTCCGTCGCTCGCGATCGAGAACGCGCCGTCGTGCTGCGCCGCCGCTGCGCGCACGAGGTAGAGCCCGAGGCCCATCCCCTCGCCCGGCTCGCGCGTCGTGACGAAGGGCTGACCGAGCCTCGGGAGCAGCGCCGGGTCGATGCCCACGCCGCGGTCTTCGACGGTGATCGTGACGGCCCCCTCGGCGGCGTCGACGCGCACGGTCACCGCGTCGCCCGTCGCGTTCCTGGTCGCGTGGCGCGCGTTGTCGAGGAGGCTCACGAGCGCCTGACGCATCGTCTCGGGACGCAGCGAGAGCCTCGCGTCGCGGGCCTGCGCGGTGACCCTGAGCGGCACCGCGGCGTGCTCGGGCGAGCTCGCGAGCACCTCGGCCACCCACTCGCCCGCCTCGACGACGCAGGGCTCCTCGGGGCTCTGCTCGTGCGAGCGCATGCGCGAGAGGATCGCGGCGCAGCGCTTGATCTCCGCGCGGATGTGGTCGGCCTGCGCGCGCGCGTCGGGCCTGTCCGAGAGCATCTCGGAGAGCTCGCTCGCGACGATCGCGATGGTGCCGAGGGGCGTGTTGAGCTCGTGCGCTGTGCCCGCGGCGAGGGTCCCGAGTGCGGCGAGGCGCTCGGCGCGCTCGGCGTCGAGGCGGGCCTCGGTGAGCTCGGCCTCGCGGCGACGGAGCGAGGCGTTCACGCGGTCGGTGAAGTACCAGAG
>JBPOHC010000171.1:0-21799 GCA_052035985.1 Myxococcota bacterium
GTACGCATCCCCGCGCCGCACGTACGCATCCCCGCGCCGCACGTACGCATCCCCGCGCCGCACGTACGCATCCCCGCGCCGCACGTACGCATCCACGCGCCGCACGTACGCATCCCCGCGCCGCACGTACGCATCCCCGCGCCGCATGCACGCATCCACGCGCCGCATGTACGCATCCCCGCGCCGCATGTACGCGCCCTCGACGCGCGTCGCGATTGACACGAGCGGCGGCCCGGTGATGGCATCGCCGCTCCGCGATGCTCCATCGATGGTGGATTGACGACCGACTCTGGCGCCTCGCGATCACCACCTCGGGTGACGACGGCGGCGGCGAGGCCCTCTCGCCCGACGAGGCCGTCGAGCGCATCGAGGAGGCCCTCGCCATCGAGCCCCCGTGGTCGATCAACGCCCGCGAGCTCGAAGACTGCGCGCGCTACGTCCGACAGCGCGCCAGCGACCTCGCAGCGATTCCAGACGCACACGCGGCGGTGCGCGAGGCCCTCACCCGCGGGCTCCTGCGCGCGTCGCGGCACCGCGCGCCCTCGATGGCCGCGCCCACCGGGGAGCTCCCGATCGATGAGCTCATGCGCGTCCCGCTCGCGAGCGACCTCATCGAGGAGCTGTACGAGAAGGGCATCGAGGTGGTCGACGAGGTCACCGACGACGCCTTCGGCGCCATCGAGGTCACGGCCCTCGTCGTCGACGACGACCCCGACTGGATCGAAGACGAGTCCGAGCTCGAGCCCGAAGAGGCCGACGCGGTGGAGGTCACCGGCGACGTCCGTGACACGCCCGTCCGCGACGGGACAGTCACCGACGCCGCGAACGAGGCGGAGGATGCGCCCGACGAGGGCGACGCCGAGGTCGAGCTGGAGGCCGAGGTCGACGACGACGCGTGCGACGCGGTCGAAGATGACGCGACCTGCGAGGAGCCCGCCGAGGTGCCGTGCGGCGACGCGGCCGAGCCGATGGACCACCCCGCCGCGGCATGACCGCGACGCAGCGCAGAGGGAGCGATGGCGAACATCGACGTGTTTGAGAAGAGCGACCTCAAGATCAAGGTGAAGCTCAAGCAGAAGAGCAAGAAGGACAACGACACCGCGCAGCTCATCAAGACCGTCGACAACCTCACCGTGTCGGCCGAGAGCCTCTCGGTGCGAAAGCAGTGGGTCGAGGTGAAGCACACCTTCGCCGACGTGCCCGACGACAAGGACAACTACCAGTTCAAGTACCGCGTCACGCACGACGGCGAGACGCTCCAAGGGGCCGACACGTACACCGTGTGGCCGCGCACCGCGAAGGTGACGCTCAAGAACGACGCCGACGACACCCCCCTCCCCGACGCGTACTTCGACCTGAAGTTCGCCAACGACGAGGTCAGCCACTTTCAGACCGACGGCTCGGGCGAGCGCGAGTGCAAGCTCAAGCAGAAGTCGCTCTGGGGCATCGGCGACACGACGCGCCTCGTGTTCGTCGCGTGGGAGGGCGCCACCACGGGCCGCGTCCGCGTCGCGCGGATGCGCGTGGTGAAATACAAGGCCACCCTCGAGCTGCCCGCGTGGAACAACGCCAACCGCACGCAGTACGTGAACGCGAAGAGCGAGAAGAAGGGCAAGGAGCTCGGCCACGACGGCCTCGGACGCAGCGTCGCCTTCACGGTGAAGCTCGTCGACGCCGACGACCCGACGCGCGACCTCGGCCCCGACCCCAACCAGAAGGTCTTCATCAAGGCCACGCTCACGGACATGACCAGTCGCACGGCGAAGACGCCCACGCTCGTCGACGTGAAGGAGCTCGACGCGAGCACCCCCGGCGTCGTCACCGGGACGGTGAAGTCTGACAACGCCCACCGCGCGCGCTTCACGCTCCAGCTCGGCCTCGGCGGCAAGGAGAAGTGCAAGCTCGAGGTCGGCACCACCAACGCGTGCAGCGACGCGAAGGTGGAGTTCATCAACAAGCGCAAGCTCTGGGTGCAATCGATCGCGGCGGCCGGGGCCACGCCGTCGCTCGCGGACTCCATCGGCGCGATGGACAAGGTGGGCGTCGAGCTCGCGCGCGACGCCGACGCGGTGATCGCGCCGAACGACGCGCCCGCGGGCGCGATGCTCCCGGGCGCCACCTTCGGGCAGGGGAGCGACATGCTCGTGATCGGCGACCACAACGTCGGCGCGTTCACGAAGAAGTGGACGAAGGAGCACGCCCCCCTCAGCGCGTACCTGATCTTCTGCGACTATCAGTTCGACGGGGGCAAGCGCGCCCAGAGCAAGACCGTCACCTACGACGCGATCAACACCCATCGCTTCCGGTGCACGCCGCTCGCCGCGGACCTCGCCCTCCTCCCGAAGAACCTCCACAACGGCAAGTGCGCGGTCGTGGGGACGTGGAAGAGCAACGCGACCACGGGCACCCACAAGGGCGCGAAGGGCACCATCCCCGACAACGCCTACGGCGTCGACTGGGCCGGAGCCTGCGGGAAGCTCACGGTCACCCTGCCCGCGCCTGCGAAGGCCGTCGTCGACGGCGGCGAGACGCTGACCGTAACCCTCAAGGTCACCTACGCCGACGGGGCCTACAACGGCTGGACGCCGAACTCGCCGCGGGGCGGCGTCGTGATCGCGCTCCGCAACTCCAACGGCGCGCGCGCCGAAGCGGGGATGAACAAGACCGTCGTGCACGAGCTCGGGCACCTGCTCAACCAGGTCGGCGAGACCGCGGGCACGGGCCTCACCCTCGCCGCCAACCACGAGTGGAACTACACCGGCCGCGACCACCTCGGCGGCCACTGCGCCTTCGGCGTCGCGAAGAACTACTACGACGGCGGCGGGACGATGTCGGGTCAGGCCGCCGCGACCTGCGTGATGTACGGCGAGGGAAGCACCACCAAGAGCGTCGACTTCTGCGTGAAGTGCGCCCCCTTCGTGAAGGCCGAACCGATGGAGAAGCTCACATGACCACCGAGGCTCTGCTGGCCGCTGTTCCCGCGCGGGACCCGAGCGAGGACGAGCTCGACGCCGTCGTCGCCTCGATGCTCGAAGACCGCGTCGCGCGCTTCGTGCTCCGCGCCCCCGACCGCGTCGACCTCTCGCGCGAGGCGTCGCTCCCCCTCCTGGCCTTCACCGCGAACCGCACCGACGCGGGGCTCCCGCTCAAGCGTCGCGGCGTCATCGTCGCCACGCGCCTCGAGAGCAACACCGCCCACGCCGCCCTCTGGTCCGAGTGGAAGGACCGCACGGACATCGCCCCCAACGCGCCGCCCGACCCCGACGAGCCCGTGGGCTTCGAAGCCGAGCCCCTCTTCGCCGACGCCCGCGAGCGGCTGCCCGACCTCCCGTGGCGCCCCGCTCACCTCGTCGTGCGCGCCGTCGTGGGCGACAGGGTGACCGACGCCGCGCGCGTCGAGCTCACGCAGGGCGCCGTCGTCGACGACCCCGAGGTGCGCGACTACCTCGAACGCGTCGGCGCTCAGGAGCGCGCGCCCTACCCCGCGCTGTACCCCTTTCCGATGGACGCGCTGCGCGACGAGCTCACGCCCGAGGTCCCCATCGACCGCGGCATCGCGCTGGCGCTTCCCCGCGCGAGCCTCACGCGCAAGGGCGACTACCTCGTGCTCCGCGGGGCGTACAACCTCCCGATCGACCCCGACGAGGTCATCGCCGCGACCGCCCCTGACAGCTTCGACGCCGAGGGCAACCGCATCGTCGCGCGCGTCGTCATCACCCTGCTGATCGTGGGCCACGACTCGCCGGGCCCCTCGCTCATCTCGCTGCGCGTCGAGCCGCGCGTCTTCGCGAACCCGCACGCCGACGGACGCATGGGCGTCGCGGGCATCTTCCGCTGCGAGCTCCTCGCGCACCCCGCGATGCCGCGCGTGCTCCAGCGCTACTCGCTCTACGCGCTCTCGGGCGAGCAGTTCGCGGGGCCGGCGCCCTTCACGCTGCTCAACGAGGCGCTCGTCCCGCTGCCCGACCGCTGATCTGGTGACCGCAGCTCAACCGCCGCGGTGGGCCCTCGTCGACTCGACGAAGGGCATCGCCGCGGCGGCGCTCGCCGCGACGATGGGGTTCGCCTCGAGGCGCTTCTTGTAGGCCAGGATCGCGTCGGGAAGGGGTACTCCCTCGGTCTCGGCGTAGTGCGCGGCCACGGCGGCCGAGAGGTCTCCGAGCGTGATCTCGTCGCCGAGGAGAAAGCTCCGCCCGTCAGAGAGCTCGCGCTCCCAGATCGACCACGCGGTGGTCATGGTCGCGGTGGTCTCTTCGCGCTGCTTGTCAGACTTCTCCCAGAAGAACTTGCCGATCGGAGAGAGCAGGTAGAGGTCTCCGAGACGGTCGAAGTGACGCGCCCTCCACGCGTGCTCCGCGGGGATGAGCCGCCGGGCGCCGCGCTCTTCGAGGTGCTCGAGGATCGAGGTCGACTCGTAGATCGCCGTGCCGTCGTCGAGCTCGAGCACGGGCATCTTGCCGAAGGGGTTCATCGCGCGAAACGCGGCGCTCTTGAGGTCCCCCGCGAAGGGCTTGAGCTCGCGAAGCTCCACGACGTCTCCGCGGAGCGCGATGCCGATCGCGGTCTTGCGCGAGTACGACGAGAGTGGGTGGTAGTGCAGTCGCATCGCGCGAGACTACACCGCCACGCGCCGAACGTGGGTCGACGCGAGCGTGGCGATGGTCACCGAGCGGAGCGTCGTCCAGGCGTACTGAGAGATCTCGTCGAGCACGCCCGCGATGGCCGTCGACGCGGGGTGCGACGGCGTCGGCTCAGCCGACTCCGCGCGGTCGACGGGGCCTTCGAGGGCCTCGACCACGTCGAACATCGTGAGCTTCCTCGGGTCGGCGACGAGCTTGTAGCCGCCGTGGGCGCCGCGCTGTCCGTCGCAGATCCCCGCGCGAACGAGCTGCTGGAGCACCTTGGCGACGTGGTCTTCAGAGGCTTCGAAGGTCTGCGCCACCGTCGCCGCCGAGACGCGCTCACCGGGCGCGTCGGCCATCATCACGACGGCCTGGAGCCCGATGCGCGATGACTTGTTGAGCGTCATGCGGTCTGCGCTTCCGCCGCTCCACCCTCCGCGAGCTGCGCGAGGCGCTCGTGACGGAACGCGCCCCACAGCGCCGCGCCGATGGCTCCCGCGTGAACGCCGTCGACGTGCGGCCGGATGATCACGGGAGCACCGCCAGCCGACTCGTCGATCACCTCGAGCTTCGACTTCGAGGACTTCTTCTGCGGGGGTTTGCCGAGCGAGTCGACGAGGCACTGCACGAGCCCCGCGTCGGCCGCGAGCCCGCCCGTGACCAGCACCACGCCCTCGACGCGCGCGTTCCGGAGGAGCTTCGCGAAGCCCGTCGCCATCGACTCGTGGATGCCCTTGAGGATGTTCGCGGTCTTGATTCCGCGCGAGACCATGTTGATCACGTCGGTCTCTGCGAGCACGGCGCAGATGCCCGAGACCTTCTCGGGCTGCTCTCCGCGGAGCGAGAGCGCGCCCACCTCGTCGAGCGTCACGCCGAGGTACCGCGCGATGTTCTCGAGGAACTGCCCCGTCCCCGAGGCGCACTGGCTGGTCATGCGGTAGTCGAGCACGCGCGCACGATCATCGAAGCGAATGGCCCGCGCGTGGAGCGAACCCACGTCGATCGCCGCCCTCGCCTCGGGGTCGAGAAAGAGCGCGCCTCTCGCGTGCGCCGTCATCCCGTAGAAGTGCCCCGTGCGGAACTCGATGGACTCGCCCTCGCCCGTGCTCGCCACGTAGGCCACGTCGCCCGCGGTGGCGCCCGCGAGCTCGAGCGCGTGCGCGTAGGCCATGTCGATGATCTGCCGCTGATCGCGCCGACGCGTGCGCTCGACGACCTTGCCGAGCACGCGCGCGCCGCGACGCTCCCTGCCGCTGTTCGCGGGGCTCTCGACGATGGCGACCTTGACCGTGCTGGAGCCGACGTCGATGCCGGCCGTGAGGAGGGTGTCTGCGCTCATGACGGGTTGACCTCGGAGGGACCCGCGCGCACGGCGAAGAGCGCCGCGCCGAGGGCGCCCGTGTAGATCGAGTCGGGAGAGATGTTGAGGGTGCGCTCGCCGTAGTTCTCCTTCACGAGCTGACGGAGCGCGCGCACGGCGGCCTCGTTGTTGGCGACGCCGCCGGTGAAGGTGAACTCGTCGGCCACGCCGCCCGAGCGCGCGAGCAGCGCCATCGCGCGGAGGATGATCGCGCGGTGCAATCCCGCGAGGATGTCCTCGCGCTTCTGTCCCATGGTGAGCCGGTCGCGGAGCTCGGCGCCCGCGAAGACCGTACACGTCGAGTTGATCTTCACGGTGCGCGTCGACTGCATCGCGAGGGGACCGAGCTCGTGGACGCCCATGTTCATCTCGTCGGCGATGTAGCCGAGGTAGCGCCCGCACCCCGCGGCGCAGCGGTCGTTCATCTGAAAGCTCGTGACGATGCCGTCGCCGTCGACCTGAATGGCCTTGGTGTCTTGACCGCCGATGTCGAGCACCGTCGCCGTGCGCGGGAACATCACGTGCGCCCCGAGCCCGTGGCACAGGATCTCCGAGCGAATGCTGTCCTTCGGGAAGGGCAGCGTCTGTCGCCCGTAGCCCGTGCCGATGGAGCGCGCCACGTCGAGGGGCGTGTCTGCGATGGAGAGCACGGCGGCCTCGTAGCGCGCGCGGCGCTCGGGGGTCTCTGCCCCGAGGCAGCGCTCGAGGGCCTTCTTGATGTTGCCTTCGAAGGTGAGGTCGAGGCGCTCGTTCTCGACGAGGATGATGACCTTGTCGAAGACGCTCATGAGCGCGTCGAACTTGAGCTCGCGGTCGGCCTCTCGCTCGGCGTAGCGGCTGTAGTCGCTCGCGGCCTGGTCGCGGAAGAAGTCCGAGCCCTTCACGGTGGTGAGCCGGGGCTTCTTCCACTCGGTCTCGATGACGTCGAAGATGCGTTCGAGGCGCGTGACGAGCGACGGACCGAGGTGCGAGAGGCGGGCGCCGACGGCCTCTTCGAGCGCGCGCGTTCGAAGCGTCGCGAGCTGCGCCATCTGCTGCACCTTGCGAAACTGATGGAGCAGCCGCTTGCGGAACGCGAGGGCCTCGTCGCCGGTCTCTCCCGCCGCGGCGAGCGCGCGATCGAGGAGCGTGAAGCGCGCGTCGACGTGGGCCTCGTCGCGCGCGATCTCGGCGGCGAGGTGGTAGTTCGAACGGCTGTTGGTGATTCCGCGACCGAGCACCGCGCCGCCCTCGTCGAGCATCACGGCCTTGGTGGTGGTCGACCCGAGGTCGATGCCGACGTAGGCCCTCACGGGAGCACCTCGAGCTTCCTCGTGGCGCGCGGGGCCTCGGCGACGGGCGCTGCGACGTGCGGTCGCGCGGTGGCGTTGCGCCGCTTCTGCTCGATCATCTGGAGGTAGCTCTCGATGCGGTTCTTGATGTTGGCCGCAGAGAAATATCTGGGATCGACGAGGTCGGTCTCGATGAAGCCGCCGGGCACGCCGGTGCGCGCCTCGACCTCACGGAGGATGAGGAGCTGACCGGCCGAGAACGAGTTGCAGCTCTTGACCGAGTTGATGAGCAGCCCGTCGGCCTCGTACTCGCGCACGTAGCGGGCGAGCATGTCGATGCGCGACGGGAGGTTGAGGTTCGTGTAGCAGCCCGCGCAGTACTCCGCGAGGGTCTCGAAGGGGCGCGTGGGGTCGTGGCGAAAGCCGTTGTCGTAGACGCCGCCGACCTTCGTGTACGAGCTCGCCACGACGACGGCGCCCTCGCTCGAGAACATCTTCCAGAACTCCTGAAAGCTGGTCCAGTTGGGGGGGCCCTCGACGACGAGGCGATACTTCTCGTTGCCCATCGCGCCGTCGGGCGTGAGCGGACCGAGGCCCAGTCGCACGCGCTCGTCGACCTCTTCGCGCAGCGTGCGGTAGTAGTCGACGGCCGCGTCGGTCCCGCGGAACGACGTGAAGATCGGGCCGATGTAGTAGACCCCGCCGAAGTACGCGTCGATGGGCGAGGGCTTGTGCTTCGCGGATTCGAGCACGGCGACGAGGTCGTCTTCTGCGACTCGCGAGCGTGCGAGGCACTCGGAGAGCTTCGCCTCGTCGAGCTTCTTGCCCGTGAGCTTTTCGAGCGCGGGCACCACCTCGGTGCGGATCTGCGCCACGACGTAGTCGCGCATCTCGGGCGTGAAGGTTCCGTCGCCCTGATAGGGGACGTGCATCATCGCGACGGGGCAGTTGTACTCGCGCTTGAGGAGTTCGAACCACTTCATGAACGTGAAGCAGCCCGTGTACGAGAGGAGCAGGAGGTCGGGCTCGGGGAGCTTCTCGCCCGTGGGTCCGAAGTTGCCGCTCTTGAGCATTCCGATGTCGCACTTGACGTAGGTGCACACGTCTTCGGAGTGCCCCAGGCGCTCGGCCTCGGTGATGTACGCGCCAGACTTCTTGCGCATCCCCGACTGGAGCGCGTTGATCTCGGGGTAGACCGGGAGCACGTCGAAGGCGAGCAGGAGCTCGGTGATGTTGCCGGGCACGAAGGTGTAGACGACCTTCTTGCCCTCGGCCTTCGCGCGCGTGAGGGCGCTGAAGTGACCGGCGATCATCTCCTTCTGCTTGATCATCGAGCTGTCTTTGACAGCCGCGGAGTCTCTCGTCGCGCTCATGCTTCACTCCAGAGCTTGATGGAATCTGCGAAGGTGCCGGCCTGCTCGCGGATGACCTGAAACTGCCCCAGGCTCTCGGAGTACTTGAACGCCGTCCACGGCAGCTTCTCCTTGTCGAGCGAGTCTTGAAGGATGGGCTGTTCGAGGAGCGCGGGGTCACAGAAGCTCGGCGCCGCGAGCACGACGCCCTCGGCGCGGCTCCGTCGCACGAGCTGGACGAGGGGCGCTCCGCGGTCTCCGTGCGGCTCGTAGCGCGCGGCCGTCGAGGGGCTCTTCGTGATGAACGCCGTCGCGAGCGCGGTGATGGGATCGCCAGTGACCTCGACGTCGCCGTCGGGCCAGCGGCGACCGAGGGCCATGTCGTCGACGACGACGTAGCAGCCCGCGAGTTCGAGCGTGCGAATGAGCTCCAGCGGAGGCTGCTCGCAGAACGCGCCCGTGAGCACCACGCGGGCGTTGTCGCGTCGCGGACGGTTCGCAGCGCGCGCAGCGGCGACGTACGCATCGACGAGCGCAGAGTGCTCTTCGACGGGGAGGAGGTTGCCCGCGAAGAGGACGAGGTACGCCTCCCACGCGGGGACGCGCCAGGGCTCCGCGGCGCGCAGCTCCATGAGCTTCGCGATGGACCTGCGGTTGGTGTTGAAGGCCGCGATGCTCTCTCGGATCTTGTCGTCAGAGGGTGCTGTGCCCGAGAGCGCGCAGAGGTCGGCGTAGAGGGTGCGCATCTCGTGGGTGAAGAAGCGCCCTCCCACGGCGGGATCGTAGTTCTGCGGCACGTCGAGATAGCGCACGTACTTCTGGGGGAAGAGCACCTTCCACATCCCCGAGAGGTTGCGGATCACGTCGCAGATCGAGGGGAAGATGAACCCGTCGAGCAGGTCGTAGCGCCCCGTGAGCGCGAGCTCGATGGTGCTCCTGGGGATCTGACAGATGTACGACTGGAACCACGCGTCACCGCGGATGATCTCGACCTGTCCGCGGCCTCCCATGAGCCCCACGGGGAGCATCCCCGCGGCGTGGATGAGCTCCCTCGGCACGTAGATCGGGAGGCACCCGACGGCCTTCGCGTCGCCGTGCTCCTCGCGCCACCGCTTCACGCACGCGAGGTCGGTGTCGTGATAGAGCGCGTCGGCGCGCGCCACGATCTCGTCGACGGCGCTCGACGGAGCGCCAACGGGTTCAGCCTCGGTGCTCATCGCGCGTCGTCCTTGTCTGCGTTGATGTCCGCCTCCCACCGCGCGGGGCGCCGCTCGATGAAGGCCGCGATGCCCTCGTTGGCGTCGTGCGTGTGCATCAGGTCTTCGAGGTAGTCCCTCTCGACGCGCGGGAGCGTGTGCTCCACCCGGTGAATGAGCTCGCCGCGCACGGCCCGCTCCGCGCGACGCAGCGAGCTCGCGCTCTTGGGGAGGATCTCGTCGGTGATGAAGCGCGCCGCCGTCGCCGCGGGATCTTCGGTGACCGAGTGCGCGAGGCCCCACGCGAGCGCGGTCTGCGCGTCGATCGAGCGGCCCGAGACGCAGAGGTCGAGCGCGCGCGCGCCGCCGAGCCTCCACGGCAGGAGCACCGACGCGAGCGGCGGGAACACCGCGAGCTTGATCTCGGGCTGACCGAAGACCGCGGTCGGTGACGCGAAGATCCACGAGCAGAGGCCCGCGAGTTCGAGTCCTCCGCCGAGGCACTGACCGCGCGCCACGGCCACCGTGGGAACGCCGAGCGCGAGGATCTTTCGTGCGAGTCCGTGGAGCTGCGCGAGCATGGCGCCGGCCTTCTCGCGCGTGTGCTCGGGGACGCTCGCGCCGAAGGAGAAGTGCGCGCCCGCGCCTTCGAAGATCACGGCCTTGAGCCGCGGGCTCTGCCCGTGGAGTTCGAACGCGTCGGAGATGCCCGCGAGCATTCGCCCGTCGAGCACGTTGGCCTTGGGCGCGTCGAGGAGGAGGTGCATCACCTGCCCGGCCTCACGCAGCTCGACCTTGATGGGGAGATCACTCATCGGGTCCTCGTGTCGTCGTTCTGGGGTCTCTGCGCGAGGTCGAGCTCGAGCTCGACGTAGGGTCCTGCCGCGAAGCGTCCGCTGCGAAAGAAGCGCAGCACCGAGACGTCGTCCTTGCGCACCATCGTCCGCACGGTGCTCACGCCGAGCTCTGCGAAGCGCGCCGCGGCCTCTTCGAGGAGCATGGTGCCGACGCCCTTTCGTCCGTCGCGGGGGTCGACGCCGAGGGCGAAGATCCAGCCGGCGGGCTCGGAGCCGAACTCCCAGCCACGCGCCTCTCCGACGAGGTACGCCGCGACGCGCGCCCGCGAGGTCACGCCGACGAGGGCCACGGCGGGGGCTTCATTCGAAGCCTCGTCGCGCTGATCGAGGAGGGCCTCGACGCGCGCGCGCAGCTCTCGCCGCCGACGCGCGTCGCCGCCCGCGTGGGCCTTGTAGATGCGCTCCACGGCGTCGATGTCGTGCCGTTCGAGCGCGCGCACGGCGTAGGTCACGGGCTACTTCTCCGTGCGCGTCGCGCGGCCCTTCGGGAGGATGTCCTCGATGAGCTGCTGGCTCCACGCCTCGCCCTTCGAGAGCCGCTGACGGAGGAGCACGAAGTCGGCCTCGCGGTTGTCCTTGGGGCCCTCGTTGAAGGCGCGGAAGCCCGCGTTGGCCTCGCTCAGCATGTTGAGCGCGAGCCACGCGCGGTTCGACTCCTTGTTGGCGTCCCAGTGCGCGAGCTTGTGCTTGCGAATCTCCGCGACGGTCTTCTCGACGCAGTTGGGAAAGGTCATCACGATCGACGAGATGAGCCTCTCGACCGCAGCGTCGAGGGGTCGCAGATCGGTCGTGCCGCGCTTGAGCACGTCCTTGCCCGCGGCGGCTTCTGCGCCGGTCTTGAAGTCACCGAAGACGATGCGTCCGCGGTCGAGCCACTTGTCGCTCACGACGAGGGGGTTGGGCACGAACTCGCCGTCGACCTTGAGCACCGGGACGGCCTCGGTGATGAGCCCGTAGTTGACGGCGCGATAGGCGCTCCACGGCTGGCAGAGCGTGACGCTGAACATCGCGCGCTCGACGCCCACGTAGAGCGGGAGGAAGTCCGTCGACCCGCCGACGGGGGCTGATCCGTGGCGCGGCCCGGCCTGACCGAAGTTCGCGAGGTCGCTCGCGACGGAGAAGTCGCAGGCCATGCCGATCTCCTGTCCGCCGCCGATGCGCATGCCGTTGACGCGGCAGATCACGGGCTTGTCGCAGAGGAGAATGGCGCTGACCATGTCGTTGAAGAGGCGCATGTACGCCGCGTATTCGGCGGGGCGCGCGGCGTAGTACTCGGCGTATTCCTTCGTGTTGCCGCCGGTGCAGAAGGCCCTGTCGCCCGCGCCGGTGAACACCACGGCGACGACGTCTCTCGCGTTCGACGCGCGGCGGAACGAGAGGATGACCTCCTTCACCATCTCGGTCGTGTAGGAGTTGTATTGCGCGGGGTTGTCGAGGGTGATCCACGCGGCGTAGAGCCCCTCTGCGAGCTTGCCGTCGGGGGTGTGCGCGGGCTTGAGCTCGTAGCGCACGGCGGGTCCAGTGGCGGGCTGCGCGGCGCCGGGGGCGACGTCGTGGTCGACGAGGTGAAACGTGCTGTTCGAATGGCTCATGCGAGTCTCCTCAGACGAAATCGGGGATGAGCACCGGGCGCTTCTTGAGCCCTCCGTGGTGCAGCGATTCGAAGGTGCTGTTGATCGACGACATGGGGCGCTGCTCGATGAAGGGCGTGAGCTTCACGGCCCCGTCGAGCACGAGTCCGAGCGCCGAGGGAAAGTGCTCGGGCAGGCACCCCCAGTTGCCCTGCGCCACGGCGTCGAAGGCCATGAGGTTGCTGAGCCTCACGCTGACCTTCTCGAGCGTGTAGCCCACGACCGAGAGCGTCGCGCCGAAGGTGAGCAGCGTGAACGCGAGGAGCTGCCCCTGCGGGTGCCCCGAGGTCTCGAAGATCTTCCACTGAAAGGGGTTCCAGCCCTGGGATTTCACGTGCGCCGTGAGGGTCTTGCGGAGGTCGCCCGCATCAATCCCCTTCGAACAGAAGGTCGCCTCGGCGCCGAAGTCCTTCATGGCCGCGAGGCGTTCCTCGTTCACGTCGATGGCGATGGTGTGCGCCCCGAGCGCGCGCGCGATCTGAACGCCGAAGCCTCCGACTCCGCCGACGCCCACGAAGATCGCCACGTCGCCCGCGGTGAGGCCCGTGCGCACGATGGCCTGGTACGCGGTCGAGACCGCGTCGGCGAGCACCGAGAGGTCCGAGAGCGCGAGGCCCGAGGCCGCGAGGCGCGCGGGGTCGACGGGGCAGAGCCCGCGACCGGGGACCACGACGTGTGAGGCGAAGCCGCCGTCGACGTCGGAGCCGGGAAACACCTGCTTGCGGCAGATCGATCCGCGGTCGGCGCGGCAGAGGGCGCACTCGCCGCAGGGGATCACCGCGGGGACCACCACGTCGGTGCCCACGATCGACGCGAAGCGCTCGCCCGCGGCCACGACGGTGCCCGAGATCTCGTGGCCGAGCGTGAGGGGAAAGGGCTTCCCCGTGCGCACGCCGTCGTAGAGAAAGCCGAGGTCGGTGTGGCAGACGCCGCAGCCCGCGACGCGGACCAGCACGTCACCCGCGCCGAGCTTCGAGGTGTCGACGGCGCGCTCCGCGAGCACCATGGGCTCGCCGACCTTCACCGCCTGCCATGACCGCACCGCGACCGAGGAACCTTGTGTCATCTCGCGTCTCCTCCCGAATCGGTATTGCGGTACGGCAATACCCGTTTGGCCGCCCCCGAAGTTGACGACGGTCAAGGCCGCGTCGGATCTCGTGAGGGGGGGTTCCGACCGCAGCGACGGCCCCTTGACCTCGCGGCGCATCCGACGCTTGATCCGCGAATGACCGCGCCGTCCAAACGCCCCCGCGCCGCGCGCGTGTGGGACGACCCCCGCATTCGCTTTCCCGACGAGGAGACCTGGGCTCGCCTGTCGCCCGAGGAGCGCGAGGCGACGCTCGAGCGCATCGAGGCGGTGCTCGACGAGTACCGCGAGGCGATGTCCGAGGGCGTGCGGCACTCGAAGCGCAAGTCAGGGATCGCCGCCGACCTCGACGCCTTCTTCCGCCGTCAGGGGCGCGCGGTGCTCCTCGCGAACGAGCTCGCGGTGCTCTACCCCGCGGAGGCGGTGATCGTCCCCGACGTCATGGCGGTGCTCGACTGCGACCCCGACTACGAGCCCGACCGCTGGGTCGTGCAGAACGAGAAGCGCGGCATCGACCTCGTGATCGAGGTCCGCAACCTCGGCAAGAAGCACAAGGACGTCGTCGAGAACGTGCTCGACTACGCCCGCGTCCGCATCCCCGAGTATTTCAGCTTCGACTGCCGCCGCGGCGTGCTCCGGGGGTGGCGCCTCGCCGACCCGCAGGCGCGGAGCTACCAGCCCATCGTCCCGCAGGGCGGCTCGCTGCGATCGAACGTGCTCGGGCTCGAGCTCGCCGTCCTCCAGATGCGATTGCGCTTCTTTCAAGGGCAGTCGATCGTCCCCACGGAGACCGAGCTCATCTCGCGTCTTCAATCGATCATCGACGAGCGACAGGGCGCGCTCGACCTCGCCGAACGGCAGCGCACCGACGCTGAACAGCAGCGCGCCGACGCCGAACGGCAGCGCGCCGACGCCGTCGATCAGCTCTCTCGCGTACAGGTCGCGCTGGCTCGGAGCATCCTCGACGTGTGCCGCTTCCGCGGGCTCGCGCTCTCTGACGCGCAGCGCGCCCGCATCGCCGCGGAGTCCGACGCCTCGCTCCTCGCGACGTGGTCCGAGCGCGCCGCTTCGGCCGCCACGGGCGACGAGCTCCTCGCGTAACGGCCACTCCCCCTCTCGCGCGCAGATCGCGCATCGCGCTTTACACGCCACCGCGCGAGTCCACTACACTCGCGCGCCATGCGATTGCCGGTGCTTGCGATCTCGCTCCTCCCACTCACGCTCACGGCCTGCGGCGGTGACGACACCTCCACGCCCGTCGACGCGGGCCGCGACGCTCCCTCCGACATGAGCTCGTCGGCCTGTCAGGGCGAAGCCCCCGCGATGGAGACCATCTTCCCCGCGGAGGTCTACGTCACGCCGGGGAGCACCGCGACGCTCACCCTCCGCACCGCCGTCGACCGCTGCGCGGCCCTCGTCGTGCCCACGTCATCGACGATGCCCTCCGTCGCCGCGCCCGCGACCGCCACCGTGCGCGTCGAACCCAACGGCTCCACCGCGACCTTCACCGTCAACGCCCTCACCGCGGGCGACACCACCGTGCGCGTCGGCGCCGCGGAGGCGCACGTCCATGTCATCGCCGCGGGCGCGCCTGCGTGTCCGACCGACACGGCCCCCGTCACCGGACGCCTCGCCGCGGGGATGACCGTGCGCGGCGCAGCGAGCTCTCCCCTCGCGAACGCGAGCGTCGGAGCGCCCATGACCGCGACGGCGGAGCACGTTCCGCCCATCGACGTGACCGTGCGCTGCGCGGCCGATCAGGTGCCCACGGGCTTCACGGCCATCGGCCCCGCGGTGCGCTTCGAGCCGGGCGTCGCGAAGACGCTGCGAGAGATCCCCTTCACGCTGCCCATCAACCCCGCGATGGTGCCCGCGGGCTACGAGATGCAGGTCGAGCTCGCGTACACGGGACCCGCGTTCCGCACGCCGAGGATCGCGCCCGCGGCCGACGTTCACTTCAGCGCTGATGGTCGCTCGCTCATGTTCCGCGCGCCGCGCCTCGGGACGTGGCAGGCCGTGATCCGCACGGGCCTCGGAACGCGCCGCGAGCGCAGGCACTTCAGCTATCACGGCATCGTCGGGGTCTCGATGGGCTCCGCGGGCGCCGCGATGATCGGCACGCACAACCTCGACAAGTTCGACTTCGTCGCCCCCCTCGGCGGCCCCGTCGACTGGAACTACCTCACCAACTACATCCGCACGTATCACACGGGCGGCTTCTGCACGGCGGCCGAGCGCGCGATGGACCCGACGGGCTGCGCGATGGGCTCGTCGGTGATGCGAACGCCGCCGCTCCGCGGTGACATCTTCGAGTTCCGTCAGCACTACGAGGACTGGTACACGCCCGACGGCATGGAGGGCCCCGGCGGAGCCTTCGATCGTCACTCGTACGTGCAGTTCTTCCGCGACTTCGGGCGCATGTTCGGCAACCCCATCATGCCGCCCAACGCGGGCGGCACGCTCCCCCTCGGCGTCGCCGCGAACGAAGACCGACGCACCGACGCGCAGCGCTGCGCGATGCCCGTGACGCTCATGGGCTACTACGACCGACGCTACAACCCCGACGGCTCGCTCCCGGTGATCACGTACTGCGACGGCGGCAACCCCGAGGGCCACGCGGGCCGTTGGGACGGCGCCGTCGACAACTACCCCATCGAGGTCTCGCTCGCCGTCGACGTGAACCGCAACGGACGCCGCGACCGCGGAGAGCCCGTGCTCATGCAAGCCACGGAGCCCTTCCGCGATGTGGGCGCCGACAACGTCGCGTCGGCGATGGAGCCCGGCTACGACGCGATGACCAACCCCGACCCCGCGGGCGACGACTACGACCGTCAGTTCAACCCCTCGGGCACCGAAGGGAACTTCGTCCGTGACGAGGGCGAAGCCTACGAAGACCTCGGCGTCGACGGCGTCGCGTGCCCCGCAGGGCGCATGTGCCCCTACGACCTCGGCGAGGGCAACGGACGCTTCGACATGGTGCCCGGCGCCGCGCGCTTTCAAGCGGTCAACCCCCGCACGCGCGTGATGGCCGCCACCGAGGCCCAGCTTCGGCGCACCGAGTTCTGGATCGACGGCGGCGTGAGGGACCTCTTTCTCCTCGGCGTCTCTTCGAACCACTTCGCGGGCGCGCTCGCGCAGCGCGGCGGAGACGTTCACTACTTCAACAACTTCGCCTCGCTCGGCGCCGAGCGCGTGCCCGAAGACCCGTGGCCCTTCACGGCCCTCGACTGGGCGCACCTGCCTGGTCACGTGATGCTCCGCTACGGCTCCCTCGACGCGACCGTGACCGAGCTCGTGAACGGCGACGGCGGCCACGTCGGCACCGCGTCGCAAGCCGCCAACCGCTTCTTCGCGGCCTTCATGTGGATGGCCCAGCGCTGGCCCGGCGGCGACCGCGAGATCGCGCCGTTTCAGTTCAACGCCGACGACGCGGGGCGCTGCGCGAACGGCTACTCCTGCACGTTCGACTTCCGCTCGGAGCACGCGAACCGCACGGGGCCCGTCGCGATCTACCTCCCGCCGGGCTACCACGACCCCGCCAACGCCAACGTGCGCTACCCCGTGGTCTACGTGCTCCACGGCTACGGCATGAGCCCGCAGAACCTCCTGCCCACGGGCTTTCTCGTGGGCAACTACATGGTCGCGCCGCAGAACCCCTCGTGGCAGCGGCCGCAGAAGTTCATCATGGTGTTCCCCGACGGTCGCTGCCGCGACGGCGACGGCTGCGTGCGCGGGACGTTCTATACCGACTCCCCCGTCGGCAACGCGCAGATGGAGACGTACTTCCTCGACCTCTACGACTTCGTCGACCGCACGTACCGCGTGAAGGCCGCCGAAGACGTCGAGGTGGTGCGATGAGGTCCGTCTGGATCTCTCGCCCCGGCGACCCGAGCGTGCTCGAGGTCCGCGAGACGCCGATGCCCGAACCCGGTGAGGGTGAGGTGCGCGTGAAGGTCGAGCGCGCGGGGCTCAACTTCGCCGAGGTGAGCGCGCGCAAGGGGATGTACCCCGACGCGCCGCCCACGCCCTGCGTCGTGGGCTACGAAGCCGCCGGCGTCATCGAGAAGCTCGGTCCCGGTGTCGAAGGTCCCGCCGTGGGCACGCGCGTGATGGCGCTCATCCGCTTCGGCGCGCACGCGGAGTACGTGGTGATCCCCGCGGCGCAGGCGATGCCCATCCCCGACGCGATGAGCTTCGACGAGGCGGCCGCGATCCCCGTGAACTACCTCACGGCGTATCACATCCTCTTTCGCATCGCGCCGCTCAGGCCCGGCATGCGCGTGCTCATCCACATGGCCGCGGGCGGCGTCGGCACGGCCGCGCTCCAGCTCTGCAAGACCGTCCCCGACGTGGTGACCTTCGGCACCGCGAGCGCTTCGAAGCACGACCACCTGCGCGCGATGGGGTGCACCTATCCCATCGACTACCGCAGCGTCGACTACGAGCCCGAGATCCTGCGCATCACCGAGAAGCGCGGCGTCGACCGCGTGCTCGACGCCCTCGGCGGACACGACTTTCGCAAGGGCTACCGCCTCCTCCGCTCGACGGGACACCTCATCTGCTACGGCTTCGCGAACGCGCAGGGCCCCGGCGGACGAACTCCCTTCAAGCTCCTCGGCGCGCTCGCGCGGACGCCCTTCTTTCACCCCCTCGGGCTCATGGGCGACAACCGCTCCGTGAGCGGCGTGAACCTCGGCCACCTCTGGCACGAGCAGGACATGCTCATCGAAGAGCTCGCCGAGATCGTGAGGCTCTACGAGGCGGGCGTCGTGAAGCCCGTCATCGACGGCGTCTACGAGTTCGCGCGCGCCGCCGAAGCCCACGAGCGCATCGAGCGCGGACGCAACATCGGAAAGGTCATCCTCAAGCCGTGAGCTCGCTCCCGCGGCGTGGCTTTCTGGGCGTGGCTCCCGAAGACCGCGGCGGCTCGGTGGTGGTCTCGGCGCTCGCGCCCGGCGCCCCGGCTGCGCGCGCAGACCTCGCCGTGGGCGACGCGATCGTCGAGCACGACGGCATGGCCGTCACCGACGCGACGACCTTCCGCGAGCGGCTCTCGACGCTGCGCGCGGGCGACCGCACGACGCTCACCATCGAGCGCGACGACGACGTCTTCACCGTCGACCTCGTGGCCGACGCGCGCCCCGCGGAGCGCTACGAGGGCCTCGCGGTGCGCTACGGAGAGGCCCTCAACGGAACCGTTCGGCTACGAACGATCTCGGTCTCTCCCGAGGGCGAAGGGCCGTGGCCCTGCGTGTATTTCGTTCAGGGCTACGGCGTCGCGAGCGTGGAGCGTCCCGAGAACGTGCGCGCCGCCGACGCGCTGCGGGGGCTCGTCGAGGCGCTCGCGCGCGACGGGTTCTGCGTGTGGCGCACGGAGAAGCGCGGGGTGGGCGACAGCGACGGACCGCCCTCCGCCGACGCGCGCTTCGAAGACGAGCGCGAGGACTTCGCCGCGGGGCTCCGCGCGCTCTTCGCGGACCCGTGGGTCGACAAGGGAGACGTCACGATCTTCGGGCACAGCGTCGGCGCGCTCCACGCTCCGGTGCTGGCGCGGCGCGATCGGCGCGTGGCGGCGGTTGCGCTCTACGGCGCGGGCATCCACCCGTGGAGCGAGTACCTCGTCGAGAACGCGCGGCGTCAGTGCGCGCTCGCGGGCGTCGACGACGACGAGGCCGGTCGCGTCGCGATGGTGGTCGAGCGCTTCGCGCGCGAGGCGCTGATCGAGGGGCTCTCGCTCGACGAGTGCTTCGCTCGCTGGCCCGAGCTCGGCGCGTCGAAGTCGGCGCTCGGCGTCGACGCGAGGGGGAGGGTCCACGAGCGCACGCTCGACTACTGGCGCGGCGTCGAGCGTGACGACGTGGCGGGCGAGCTACGCAGGGTGGGTGTTCCCCTGCTCGCGATGTGGGGGTCGGCCGACTGGCTCTCGACGCGCGACGAGCACCAGACCCTTGCGCGGCTCTGCGGCGGACGCTTCGTCGAGGTCGTCGACGCCGACCACGGGTTCTTCTCGCACACGTCGCAGAGGGCTTCGTACGAGGCCCGCTGGAGCGGTCGCTTTCAGCCGCGCGTCGCCGAAGCGCTGGTCGCGTGGCTCTCGTCGCTGCGACGCAACCGCACGGGAGAGCATCGCACCGACCGATGACGCAACGGTCGATGGTCTGGCTCCGCCGTGACCTCAGGGTCCGCGACAACACCGCGCTCCATGAGGCCGCGCGCGCTTCGAAGGGAGGCGTCGTCGCGCTCTGGGTGACCTCCGCGAAGACGTGGCGCGCGCACGACGACGCGGCCGTGAAGGTGGATTTCTGGCTGCGCAACCTCAAGGCGCTCTCGACGGAGCTCAGCCCGCGCAACATCGCGCTCCGCGTGGTCGACGCGCCGACCGATGCGCATGTGCCCGAGGCCGTGCTCCGTGAGCTCCGCGCGTGCGGCTGCGACGCGCTCTACTGGAACCGCGAGTACGAGGTCGACGAGGCGCGCCGCGACGAGCGCACACGGCTGCGCTGCGAGGCCGCGGGCATCGCGGTGCATGCGTTCCATGATCGCGTGGCGGTTCCGCCGGGGGAGGTGCGCACCGACGAGGGCAACTACTACACGGTCTTCACGCCCTTTCGAAAGCGCTGGTACGCGACCGTCGAGAAGCGCGGATGGAAGGTGCTACCTCCGCCCGATGTTCAGCCCGTGACGGGTGTCGCGTCGAGCCCGCTGCCCGATCGCGTCGAGGGCTTCGCGTCGCCCGTCGACCCGTCGCTCTGGCCTGCGGGAGAGGGCTTCGCGCTCTCGCGCCTCGCGCACTTCGCACACGCGTCGATGCCGAAGTACGACGCGCGGCGTGACCTACCCTCGATCGACGGGACGAGCGCGCTCTCGCCCTACCTCGCCGCGGGCGTGCTCTCCGTCCGTCAGTGCCTCGACGCCGCCGCGAAGCTCAACGACGGTCGCGTCGACGTCGGTCACGCGGGGCCCGTGACCTGGGTCTCGGAGCTCGCGTGGCGAGACTTCTACCAGCACGTGCTCGTGGGCTTTCGCCGCGTGAGCATGGGCAGAGCGTTCAAGCCCGAGACCGAGCGCGTGCGCTGGCTCCGTGACCCCGACGGCTTCGCGCGGTGGTGCGAGGGGCGCACGGGCTATCCCATCGTCGACGCGGCGATGCGGCAGCTCCGCGCGACGGGCTGGATGCACAACCGCATGCGCATGGTGACGGCGATGTTCCTCACGAAGGACCTGCTCGTCGACTGGCGCGAGGGCGAGCGCTTCTTCATGCGCAACCTCGTCGACGGAGACCTCGGCGCCAACAACGGCGGCTGGCAGTGGTCGGCCTCGACGGGCACCGACGCGCAGCCGTACTTCCGTGTCTTCAACCCGTCGAGCCAGTCGAAGCGCTACGACCCCGACGGGGCGTACATCCGACGCTTCGTCCCGGAGCTCGCGAGCGTGTCGACGGCGGCGCTGCACGCCCCCGAGAAGCTCTCCGCGGAGCACCGACGGATGACAGGGTATCCCCAGCGCGTGGTCGACCACGACGCCGCGCGGCTGCGCGCGATCGCCGCGTTCAAAGACCTCTCTCGCGACGCTTGACAAGGCCCGTTGCGTGACCCGCAATGCGCCGCCATGAAGTCAACGAACGACGAGCTCGCCCTGCGTCACGGAGGCCGCGCGCTCGGCCTCGCGGTGCGCCCCGACGTGCTCACCACGCGCTTCGCCGCCCGCGTCGCCGAGGTCGACCCCGACCGCGCGGTGCTGGTGCTCAAGGCCGCGTGCGAGATCCTCCTGCGGCGCATGAAGGAGCTGCACCACTCGACCACGCTGCGCATGACGGGCCTCGACATCGGCCGCGACGTGGGGAGCAAGTCTCGCGACGACCTCTCGACGCGCGTCGACGCCGAGCTCGACATCGCCCTCGCGCCCGACATGGACTGGTGGAACCGCGCGCAGCTCTCGGCCGCGGTGACCGTGCTCGGCCGCACGCTCTCGATCGAGGCGCGCAAGCAGAAGCCTCTGATCGAGGTGGTGTTTCAGCAGCCCGCCGCGCTCGTGCGAGACCCCGAGCGCTACCGCGCCGAGGTGCTCCGCCGCTGGGTCACGCGCGCCAGGGAGCTCGCCGCGCTCGCTCAGGACGAGCGGGCCCCGCTTCACGTGCTCGGCTGCGATCCGCCGGGCGACGTGGTGCAGACGCCTGTGTCCGTCGATGAAGTGCGCCTCACGCTCGACGTGAGCGGCCGCGTCGACGCCCTGCGCGACGCGTAAGCCTCTCCCGAGCGACTGGAGGGGGGGGCCGAGCGCGCGGCCCCCCTATCCCCGGCCCTTTCCCCCGCGGAGCGGCTCCGTTCGGCACACATCTCCCGATCCCCTTGGTTTCCATGAGGGATCCGGCGGCGGTTTGCCGGGGAGTTCGTGCGGCGCCGCGTTTTCGACGAAGTGCGCGA
>JBPOHC010000061.1:0-3325 GCA_052035985.1 Myxococcota bacterium
GTCTTCGAGCATGGTGTCGTAGTTGAGCGTGACGAAGGCGCGCACCGGCGATGACGCGAGCAGCGCGTGTCCCAGGGCGTGCCGCGGGGCCGTACAGACGGCCTTGATCTCGTCGCGAAACCGTCGCGGACCGACGTACTGTTCGAGGCACTGCGCGAAGGCCAGGAGGTTCTCCGTCGGCTCTGACGTGCGGAGACCGAGCCTCGCGGCCACGGCGTCGAGGAGGCCGCGCCAGCTGGGCAGTCCCGCGTTCATGCTCAGCCCGGCTCCGAGGAGCACCGACAGCTCACCCGCCGCGGCCCGCTCGGCGAGGCGCGTGGCCACCTCATCGAGGTGCTTCGGTAGCACCGCGGTGTTCCCCCTCGACCTGGATCGAAGCACTTGGAGCGCGGAGTACTTCTCCTCCTCCCGCGCCACGATCACCACATCGAAATCACGCTCCGCCACGGCCTCCGAGAGCAACTTGAGGAGCTGGTCGATCGCGGCCCCCGAGGCGCGATCGAAGTTGCGCTTTCCGGTGCCCACGACGGGCATCGCGAACAGGGGCTTGCTGCGGCCGCTCGGGAGCTTCGAGATGTCCACCTGTCCGCCTGAGGGCGTCAGGGCCTCCCACGCCCGCTCCAGGAACCGGGACACGCGCAGCATCGCGTCGTCGAGCTTCGTGACGGCGTCCTGTCCTACCTTGACCGCCCAGAGCGCCGGCCCGCCGTCGAGCGCTCCGAGGAGACGAACGCCCTCCGACCTCTCCGACGATGACGCGGGCTTCGGGCGCGCGAGCTTCTCTTCGCCGATGTCCTGCCGAAACCAACGCTCCTGGTTCGGCATGTCGAGGTTGTACGCGGGCACCAGCCGCGCGTCGCAGCGGATCTTGCGAACGTCCCCCTTCACCACGAACACGTGTCCTGACATCACGAACCTCCGCGCGTACCGTCGCATGCGCCGCGCGTCGGCATCAACCAGAGGCAACGCCCGGTATCGCCTTCCTCGCGCTTCCACATTCAGGAGTGACCGCCCCGATGTCCGACTGCGTGCTCATCACGGAACTCGGCGCCAATCCCGCGCCGCTCGTCGAGGCACTCTGGGCCCTCGCACGACAGCGTGGGATGCGCGTTCGCGCGGCCTTCGTGCTCACGTCAGCGCGCGGCCGCGGGTACCTCGATCGCGAGGTGCTCCGCGAAGGCGGCATCTACCACGAGCTGCGTGAGGCGCTCGGTGACGACGTCCCACCGCGCGATGCGCTCAACATCATGGTCGCCGCCGCACCCGACGAGCTCCGCCCCGACGACGCGGCAGCATGGAACGAATCCCGCTGGCAGAACGCCCTCGCGGGCCTCCGCGACGCCCGCGACATCGTGGCCGTGTTCGCGCTCGCGGGGGGCAGACAGCGCACGAGCGGAGCGCTGTCTACCGCGATGTTCCAGCTCCTCGCGCGACAGCGCGACCTCCTCGTCGATGTGCGCGTCGGAGACCGTCGCGTCGAAGGAGCCCGCGCGGGCTTCTACTTCCCCGAGCAGCGCGCGCAGCGGCTCCGCGTCGCGGATGGTGTGCTCGACGCGCGAGACGTCGCCGTGCACCTCGTCGAGGTGCGCGTCCCTCGCCTGAGACGCCTCGTCGGAGAGCGCTCCCTCGCGAGTTGGGCCGACGCCCTCGCCGCGGGTCAGCAGAGCATCGAGGCTGTCCCTCGCGTCGAGGTCACGCTCGACGTCGCCGCCGCGAAGCTGTGGATCAATGAACGGCTGGTGAGCTTCGCGGAGGGCGAGTTCGTGTGGTTCGCGGCTCTGGTGCGCGCGCGCAAGCTCACCGACGAGGGCTGGCTCCGCAGCGACGGCATCTCCGACGCGCGTGACGTGTTGGTGGCCATGCGCGGCGCGCGCGCCCCGACATGGAAGCCCAATTCGAAGACGTGGGCCGCCGTGCTCGAAGGCAAGGAGTTCCATAAGATCGATGACAAGCCCGCGATCAGCAAGCTCCGCTCTGACGCGTTGAAGCGCTTCAAAACAGTCCTCTCGGCCCAGCGGCTCCCGCCGACGGTGCAGCAGGCGGCGCTGCCGCACTCGATCTCGGGCGCGATCGACGGCACGAAGGTCACGCGCTGGAGGCTGCCCCTCGACCCCGAGGCGATCACCCTCCGCTGAGCCCCGGCGAACTGGTTCGTAACGTTCCCAACGGTTGTGCGATCGAGGGCGCGACACCAGCTTTCGATGCGTCGAAGGGCGACGCGCCAATGGAGGCGCAGCCCACGACGACCGGAGGGGTCTCGCCCATGCTCCATCAGGAAGCGCTCGCCTCGCTGTTCTCGTCCATCAACCTCGGTGAACCCACGGAAGCATCTCGTTGGAAGCTGTTTCCGCTCTTTCCCACGGTCGCGCCGACGATCTCGATGCTCACCGTGCGGAGCGCCTCGGAGCGCGGTCTCGCGCGCATCGAGGAACTGCCCGAGGGAGCCTCCGTTCGGGCGCTGCTCCTTCACAACGACGCGCCCCTCCCGGTGCTCGTGTGTGAGGGCGACCTCTTCGTCGCTGGCCGTCAGGACCGCATCGTCGACCGGACCATGCTCGTCGCCGCGGGCGCGAAGATCCAGCTTCCCGTGTCGTGCGTCGAGCGAGGTCGCTGGTCCGAAGGCGAACGCGCGGACTTCGCCGTCTACCCCGACAGCGCCGACGTGCGGCTGCGCCACCGACGCATCGCCAGCTCGCGCGGACGCGAGCGACCCGACCAGGGCCTCACGTGGAACTCCGTCGCAGAGCACCGCAACGAGCGAGGGCTGCGCGACGGCGCCGGCTCGCTCGTCGCCTCGCAGACGGTGACCAGTGAGCGCGCCGAGGCCATCGTCGCCGGGCTCCCTCCGATCTATGGCGCGACGGGCTTCGCCCTCTGCCGCGAGACGCCCGAGGGGCCGCGCGTCGCGGTACTCGCATGGTTCGCCGACCCGAGCGCGTGCGCCGACGCGTGGAAGGGTGGCGTCCGTGCGGCGGTGTCGAGTCTTCCTTCCGTGGGACGCGCGCCGAGGATCTCTCGCACCGAGCTCCGCGCGCACTTCGCGAAGCTTCTCGCCGCGCCGCGAGAAATCACCGATGACGACGACGCGGGGACCGTCGTGGGGTTCAGCCACGGCCGGACCGAGGCGCGAGTGCTGCTGCACCGCGGTCGCCCTGTTCAACTCACCGCGCTCCATGTCTGACTCGCACGCGAGGCCATGAAAGAGAGCCCCACCATGACGCCCCTCACGAACCTCACCGCGACCGCGGAGACCACCTGGGTCGCGGTCGCCGACCTCCACGGTCACCGCGCGCACCTCGACGCGCTGCTCGCGCACCTCGACCGC
>JBPOHC010000154.1:0-47146 GCA_052035985.1 Myxococcota bacterium
GCGGCGGTGATCGATGGACGCGTCGCGTCGCGCGCGCTGCGGGGCGTGCACGCCGCGTTCTCCCTCTCCGAGCGCGTGCTCTCGGTGGGCCTCGTGGGACCGGGACAGGTCGGTCGCGCGCTCCTCGCGCAGCTCGCTGAACAGCTCCCGGTGCTGCACGCGCGCTTCAAGCTCGACCTGCGGCTCATGGCCGTGGCCGACTCGAAGAAGATGCTCCTCTCAGACCGCGCGCTCGCCCCGCGCGAGGCCCTCGCCGCGCTCGAACGCGAGGGCGTCCCCGTCGACCTCGACGCCTTCGCGGCACACGTCGGAGCGCCGCACCTCCCGCACGCGGCGATCGTCGACTGCTCCGCGAGCGAGGCCGTCGCGAGCCGCTATGAGTCGTGGCTCTCTCGCGGCGTCCACGTCGTCACGCCCAACAAGCGCGCGGGCGCGGGCTCGATGGAGCGCTACCGCGCCCTCCGTCATCAGGGCGTCGCGAAGGGCCGCCACTGGCTCTACGAGGCCACCGTGGGCGCCGGCCTCCCGGTCATCACCACCCTGCGCGACATGGTGCAGACGGGCGATCGCGTGGAGCGCATCGAGGGCGTCCTCTCGGGCACGCTCTCGTACGTGTTCAACGTCTTCAACGGCACGGTGCCCTTCTCCGCGGTCGTGCGCGACGCTAGGGCGCTCGGATACACCGAGCCCGACCCCCGCGACGACCTCTCGGGCGCCGACGTCGCGCGCAAGCTCGTGATCCTCGCGCGCGAGATGGGCGTCGAGATCGAGCTCTCCGACGTCGAGGTCGAGAGCCTCGTGCCGCCGCACGCCGCCGACGCGAGGAGCCCCGAGGAGTTCCTCGACCTGCTCCGCATCTCCGACGGGCTCATGGCCGACCGCGTTCGAAGCGCGCGCGAGTCGGGGCACCAGCTCCGCTACGTCGGCGTGGTCGACGCGACGGGCAGGGCGCGCGTGTCGCTCTCGGCCTACCCCGATCGCCACGCGTTCTCGCGTCTCGCCGAGACCGACAACATCTTCGCGTTCACGACGGCGCGCTATCCCTCGACGCGTCCCCTCGTGGTGCAGGGCCCCGGCGCGGGTCCCGCGGTCACCGCGGGCGGCGTCTTCGCGGACCTCCTGCGCCTCACCTCGTGGCTCGCCGGAGCCTCCGTCTGACCCGAACGCGCTTCCGCGCTCAGGCGAAGCGCGCCATGAGGATGTCGTCCTCGAGGCGCGTGTGGCGCTTGAGGTCGCGATCGAGGTGATCGAGCTCGCGCAGCAGCATCCGACGCGTCACGCAGCGGTCGTAATTGACGCCCTCGCGCGCGCAGGTGCGGAGGCGCTTCTGCACCGTGGCGATCTCGTGGTGGTCGGCGTGCGTGACCGTGAGGCTCCGCCGCGTGGCCGCGTCGCTCGCGGCGCCCGCGTGCATCATCAGCGTCGGAAAGAGCGCCTGCTCCTCGTAGTCGAGGTGCGCGGCGAGCGTGTCGAAGAGCTCGCGGGCGTGGTGGTGCAGCTCGGTGTGGCGGTGAACCCTCGCGAGGTGCTCGGTCATGTGGAGGATCGCGGGCGTCACCTCGCGGAGGTACGCGTGGTGCCGCTCGATGATGTGACCCACGAGCGCGGGCGTCGACACGCGGGCCCAGTCGCGCTCGGGCCACTCCTCGGAGCGCTCGCGCATCGAGCGATGCAGCGCGAGAAAGATCTCTGCGGGCGCCGCCGAAGCGCCCTCGCAAACGGCCTCGAGCGAGCGCTCATCGGGCTCACAGAGCGTCACCCCCAACGCGTGGATGATCCGGGCGCACTCGGTGTGTTCGAGCGCGACGTCCGTGATGGTCATGTCACGACGCAGCGTCAAAATCTCGCTCCGATTTCAACTCTGGAGACTCGATCGCAGCGCGACTTGATCACCATCAAGTGACGCGTCGCTCGAGCCTCAGGCGCGTCTGACGTGACACGCTCGATCCCTCGCGAAGTGCTTGTTTTCAGGCGTTTCATCGCGGTCCGACGATTGCTGCTGAACGGCTTTTCATGACTTCGAACACCCTCGCGCTCGCGTCGCTCATCACCGCCGCGACGCTCTCGTCACCCTCGATCGCCGACGGAGAAGGCGCCGTGCAGGTCCGCGTGCGAAGCGTCGCTGGTGCGCTCTCGCCGCGCGCTCTCGGCCGCGCGCTCCCCGCTCGGCGCTTCGCCGACTGTCAGCGGACCTTCATGGGCGGCTCGGTGTGGCTCACGCTCCGTGTGAGCCCCGAGGGCGCCCTGCGCGTCGAGTCCGCGCTCGCCTCAAGCGAGGAGGTCTCGCCCTTCGTCCCCTGCGTGCGGCGGGTGATTCGCGCGATCAACGTCGGCGCCCGGAGCGCCGAGAGCGTGGCGCGCGTCGAGGTGCGCTTCCCCGCGCTCGGCGTCGCCCCGAGACGCTGAAGGGCGTCACCGCGGAGCGCGCGCCCGCAGCGCCTCGATGCGCCTGGCCGTGCGCTCCAACGTAGATTGATCGACGCCGTCGCGCGCGAGCGCGGGGAGCCTCCCGGTGAGGTATTCCCCGAAGCCGTGGGCATACTGGAGGTAGGGGTCCGCAGGGCGTCGACGGAGGAGCTCACCCATCGCCGCGGCGACGCGCTGTCGATCGCCCTCTCTCGCGACACCTCCGCGCACTCTCAGAAAGGGCGCGAGCGCGGGCGAGAGCACGGCCGCGAAGGAATCACCCGACGACGGCGTCGCGCGCGACGAGGCCCGCTCGGCCCACACATCGAGCCCTTCGAAGGGACGCGGAACGCTGAGCGGCGCGAGCTCCGGCGCGGGCCAGGCGCGCGTCACGATCGCGGCTCCTCGGGTGAGAGACCCGAGCGCCTCGGCGTCGAGAAAGAGCGTGTCAGCGAGCGGGTCGAGCCCTTCGAATCCGATCGAGGCGAGGTCGCGTGAAACCTCGACGGGGAGCGCCCCCGCAACGCGCGCGTGAGACGACAGCAGGATCGCCTCGTTGCGCTCCGCGAGGTGCAGCGAGGCGCGCGGAAACACCTTCAGGAACGTGGCGACGAGCGCGTCAGCCTCCCACGCGCCCATGTCGTGCAGGGGGAGCCACTGCGCGACCACGCCGCCCTCTCGCAACGCCCTCCGCGCGCGAAGGTAGAACTCCTCGGTGTAGAGCGTCGAGCCTCCGGGCGCCCGCGGGGGAGGGGGCTCCAGCGTGATGACGTCGTAGCGTCGCGCCTCAACGACAGCGAGGTGTCGGTCGCCGTCGTCGATGACGAGCTTCACGCGCGGGTCGTCGGGCGCGCCGTGGTGGGCCCTCGCGAACAACGCCAGCGTGTCGCGCACGGTGGGGTCGATGTCGACCGCGTCGACGCGTTCGAAGCCGTGCAGCCGCAGCGCGTCGAGCGTGGTCCCCGTGCCCACGCAGATCACCGCCGCGCGCGTTCGACCCGCGGCGGCGAGCGAGGGGAGGTGCGCGAGCAAACGCATGTATCGCTGCGCGAAGAGCGAGTCGCCCGAGTACGAAACACCCGCCGCGACGAGCCTCCGAATCGCGGGCTCCACGGGCTGATCGTGGAGCACCACCGCCGCCGTGTCCTGCACGCCGAAGCGCGCGTAGAGCACCCGCTCGCGGTCGTACTCGGCGCCGAGAAAGTACCGCGGGCCCGGCGCGATCACACACAGGGCGACGGCCGCCGCGAGGCCCGCTGCGATCTTCGCGCGCTCTCCGGTGCGCGCGAGCGCGACGAAGAGCGGCAGCGAGAGCGCAAGGAGCGTCCAGCGAGGGCCGAGCGCGGGCACGAGCGCGAGGGCGGCGAGCGTCGACCCGAGGGCCGAGAGCAGCGTCCCGATGCCGGTCGCGAGCGCCGCGGAGCGTCCGCGCTGCGGCAGCGCGTCGATCGACGAGAGCGCCGCGGCCTGGCCCACGCCGAGTGCGAGCGCGGTCGGAGCCACCACGACGAAGACCGCGGCGAGCGTCCCGAGGGCCCACGCGAGCGGCGCGCCATCGCGCGACCCCGGCCACGACGAGACCGAAGCGCACGCCGCGAGGCTCGCGAGCGACACCGCGGGCGACCACGCGAGCGCTGCTGTGGAGAGGCTCCGCGCGCGCTCGGGCGAGGCGCGGCGAGCGACCGCGAAGCCCACGGCCTGCGCGGCGACGTACGCGGCCACCACCGCGGAGAACGCGAACGACGAGACCCCCGCGTAGGGGACGAGCACGCGGTTCCACACGGCCTGCGCGCCGAGTCCGAGCGCGCCCGTGGCGCCGAAGAGCAGCGTCGCGTCGAGCGTGACCGCGTCGAACGACGACACCTCCGGCGCATCCTCACGTCGCGCAGCTTCGCCATGCGGGAGCCACCGCGAGGCGATCGCCCCGACGAGCACGTTTCCCGCGGCGGCGACGAGGATCGCGCGCGAGACGCCGAGCGCGGGGATGAGCACCCCGGCACACCCGAGGGCCCCCACACACGCGCCGACGAGGCCCGCCGCATAGAGCGACGGCGCCGCGCGAGGAGTCCCACGGAGTGACTCGACCAGCAGCGGATAGGTCGCCCCCATCGCGAGCGCCGGAGGCAGCGAGACGACGCCCGCGGCGAGCACGTCGAGCCACCGTGACGCCCCGAGCGTGACCGACGGCGCAGCGCTCCGTGTGAGCGCCGCGAGCGCGACGAGCGCCCCCGTCGCGACGAGGAGCTCCGCGATCACATAGGCCCTGCGAGGCCTTGAAAACAGCCTCGGCGACGCGATCGGGAGGAGCGATCCCGCGCCGAGGCCCACCATGAAGACCGCGAGCGCGAGGCCCGTCGACCACGCGCTGTTGCCCGTCCAGCGCGTGAGGAGCGACGGCGCCACGGCCTCGTGACACGCCGCCGCGACGGCCGAGAGCGTCGCGATCGCGAGGGTGCGGGGTGCGGGCTTGTCGGGGCTCACGCGGAGGTCGAGCGCGACGCGCGAGGCGTCACTCCTCGTAGCTGGCGACGGAGGTGTCGGTCTCCCAGAAGCGCACGGCGAGGATCGGGAGACCCTTTGATTTCAGGTGATCGTAGATGGTGCGCGCGAGGTACTCCGCGGTGGGGTTCTCGTCGAGCGCGACGAAGCTCTCGCCCGCGGCCTCGAGCGTGGGGATCACCGGGTCGTCGCGTCGCAGGAGCAGCCGGTGGTCGAAGCGCTCGTCGATCCACGCGCGCGCGCTGGCCTCGAGGTCGCCGAAATCCATCACGAAGCCGCGGCGATCGAGGGTGGCGGCGCCGAGCACGATCTCGACGCGCGCGTTGTGGCCGTGGATGCGCGCGCAGCGGCCCACGTAGTCCATCAGCCTGTGGCCGTAGCAGAAGCGGACCTCTTCGGTGATGCGATACACGTTCGACCTCGTCGCGGGGCTCTATCAGAAGCGCGGGCCTCGCGGCAAACGCGGGCGAATCTTTGCTGCGCGATCCGTGGTCCTCGTGCGATCATCGCCGTCGAAAATCTTCCCATGCCGAACGTCATCCGTGCGTTTGCACCTCCTTCGATCGCGCTGCTGCTCGCGGCTTGCGCGTCGACCACGCAGACCGCTCCGGTCGCCAACCCCGCCAACGCGCAGCCCCTCGCGCCGCCGCCGCCGCCGCCGGGCGCGCTGGTGCGCGTGATCCACGCGTCGCCCGAGCAGTTCGCGCAGACCGTCGCGGCCTACACCGACAACGGTCAGGTCCCGGTCATCCCCGAGCTGCGCTTCGGCGCCGCAGAGGGGTATCTCCCCGTGCCCGCGGGCGTTCACTCGGTGCAGGCGCGCGTGCCCGGCATGCCGCCCACGGGCCCCGCCCCCGTGAACTGGAACACCCCCGACATGCAGTCGGGCCACGTCTACACCATCATCGCGCACGGCCTCGTCTCCGACCTCTCGGGCCCGCAGCTCACCTTCGCCCACGAGGAAGACGAGCTCGCCCGCACGATCCCCGGCCGCACGCGCCTGCGCTTCTTCCACGCGCTCGTGGGCGGCGGCAACGTCGACGTGTGCCTCAACGGCAGCACCCCCGCGTTTCAGGGCGCCGCCTACGGGGCCTTCGCCAACGCGGCGGGCGTCCCCGGCCACTACGCCGCCTCGCAGCCTGGTGAGGTTCGGCTCACCTTCCGCGCGGCGAACCAGAACCCCTGCACGGGCCGCATCGTGGGCTCCGTGCCCCTCCAGCTCGTCGACGGAGTGTCCGTGCTCCTCGTCGCCACCGGTCGCATCGCGCGGGGCCAGGGCGGCGTCGCGCCGCAGGTGCTCCTCTGCCCCGACACGGCGCCGCAGCAGGCGTCGTGCACCCCGATCCCGGTCACGCCGGGTCGCTGATCGTTCGCCCCCGAACCATCTCAGATTCACGCTCCGTACGCGGGTCTTGACGCCCGTCGTACGGAGATCGTTCGCATCCGAAGCATCGTCCCCGCGGGCGGCGCTTCAGTGACGTCGGTGGTGTCCGCCGTGACGTCCGCCGCCTCCGCCGCGTCGACGGTGGCGACCGTGACGGCCCTCTTCGGCGGGGGGCTCGACGGCGGGCGTCACGACGGGCGCCGTGACCGGGGCGGTGACGGCGCCAGAAGCACCCGCGGGGGCGGGGTCGACGATGCGAAACTCCACGCGGCGGTTCTGCGCGCGGCCGTCTTCGCTGTCGTTCGAAGCGACGGGGCGGGTCTGACCGAAGCCGTGTGATTCGAGCCGTTCGGCGGCGACGCCGTGCTGAATGAGCCAGCGCATCACGGCGCGCGCGCGGCGCTCCGAGAGGTCGAGGTTGCGCTCGGGCGTCGAGCGGTCGTCGGTGTGCCCTTCGATCGAGAGGCGGCGAATGAACGGCGCCCCGCGCATCACGTCGGCCACCGCCTCGAGCACGGGAATCCCCGGGCGCTTGATCTTGTCGCGGTTGGTGGCGAACACGACCTGTCCGACCACCTGGATGGCGCTCTCGGTCACGCGCACGCGCTCGTTGGGGCAGCCGTTTCGCCGCGCGTCGCTCGCGGGCGGACCGGGCTGCGTCGGGCACGCGTCGGTCGTGTCGGGGACCTGATCGTGGTCGCCGTCGGCGAGCGGACACCCGCGCCGCTGAAGATCGAGCAGCAGCCCCGCAGGAACCTCGGGGCACTGATCCTCGTGATCGAGCACGCCGTCGTTGTCGCGGTCGAGCGCGGGGCAGCCCCTCCGCGACGGATCGGGCCGCGGACCCTGCGCCTGCTCGGGGCACGCGTCCTCGTGATCGAAGAGCCCGTCGCTGTCGCGGTCTCGCAGCGGACAGCCCGCGTTCACCGGGTCGCGCTGCGCGCCCTGCGGCTCGTTCACGCAGCGGTCGTCGTGGTCGATCACGCCGTCGCCGTCGGAGTCGGCCTCGGGGCACCCGAGCCTCGCGGGGTCGGCGTGATCGCCGCGCGGCGTCGTGGGGCAGAGGTCTTCGGGGTCGCCCACACCGTCGGCGTCGGAGTCGAGATCGCGCTGATAGACAGGGCCTCCCGCGGTCTGCGGCGCGTAGGCGACGGTGGCGAGCACGCGCCCCGCCGCGACGCCGTAGCCGATGCCGAAGCCCGCGCCGCCGCCGACGCCGAGCATCACCGCGTCGCCTGCGAGGTAGTGCGCGCCGAGGAGCGCCTCACCGCCCCACAGCCGCTCGCTGAACGCGCCGCCCTGGCCCGTGGGGTCGCTGAGGTCGGTGTACGCGTGCACCTCGGGGCCGACCGTGAGGCGGTCGCGCGCCGCGGCGAAGCCGATGGCCGCGGTCATGCGGAGCTCCGAGGTGACCGCGACGAGCGCCGCGATGTGGTCGGGGCGCATGTGGTAGCCGAGCGTGAGCGACCACCGCACGGGGCCCCCGCGGCCCGCGGCGATGAGGCGCGGCTCGATGCGAACGGCGTCGTCGCCGGTGTTGCTCGTCCGCGCGCCGAGGGGCGCCCAGAGGTGCGCGCCGACGTGCAGCGAGACCCCGTCGCGGTCGGCGTGGCCGAAGAGGCGGATGCGCGCGGTGACGCGGAGGTCTCCGATCGCGACGCCGCTCGCGGCCCCGAGCGTGGCGCCGTTGTCGGTGACGGGCGTTCCGCTCTGCATGAGCGCGATGGGGAGAGAAATCCCTACGCCGACGCGGTCTGCGAACGATCCCATCGCGTCGAGGTGGCCCGTGAGCATCCCCCCGATCGCGTCGACGGAGGTCGTCGCGCCGGCCGGTGAGGTCGACTGGAAGAGCAGCGGATTGACGGCGTAGTCGACGCCGAGACCGCCCGCGAAATACCGCGTCGACGAGTACCAGGGGTGGTCGCTCACGAAGAACGGATCGCCGGGCGCAGCGGGCTCGAAGCGGTTGATGGCCCACCCGTCGGTGGGTGCCGCCTGCGCGAGGGAGAGCGCGGGCGAGAGCAGGGCCGCGAGCGCGAGGCAGGCCGTGAGTGACCTCGACATGCGGGGCACGGTATCGGCGTCGTTTGCCGTACGACAAGCGTATTCGCGAGGGTGACCGGGGAGGCGCCGCGCGGGGCCGTCGGGGGGCGCTCGGGGCGGGCGCGTCGGAACCGTGACACCCCCTCCGCGAGGGGCGCGGGTTCTGGTAGCTTCCGCGAAATGTCGACGCATGGATCAGTTCGCACGGAACGTCGCGGCCACGTCGCAGTGGTCACCCTCGACGACGAGAAGGCCAACGCGCTCTCGTCGCCCCTCATGAACGCCCTGAGGTTCACGCTCAAAGACCTCTCGACCACGGCGGGCGCGATCGTGCTCGCGGGGCGCTCGGGCTTCTTCTCAGGCGGGCTCGACATCAAGCTCATGCCCACGCTGCCTCACGCCGAGCGCGTCGAGATGGTCAAGGACCTCGGGCGACTGCTCCTTGAGCTCTTCATGCTCCCGCGCCCCGTCGTGGCGGCGGTGACCGGGCACGCGCTCGGCGGCGGCGCGCTCCTCGCGCTCGCGTGTGACGTGCGCCTCGCGGCCGACACCAAGCTCCGCTTCGGGCTCAACGAGGTGACCATCGGGCTGCCGATGCCCTCGTTCGGCGTCGAGATCGCGCGATCGGCCATCTCCGCCGAGTGGATCGCCGAGTCGGTGATGCACGGCAAGGTCTACACGGCCGAGAAGGCGCTCGCGCGGAACATCGTCGAGTCGGTGCACTCGCCCGACGTGCTCCTCCACGTCGCGACGGCGCGCGCCGAGGGCCTCTCGGGCCTCTCGACGAGCGCCTACGAGACCACCAAGCAGCGCCTCCGCGGCCCCGCCGTGGAGGCCATCCGCGCCAACCTCGACGTCGAGATCGAAGGCTTTCTCAAGGGCTTCGACGCGTGACCTCGCCGCGGCGTCGGCGCGTCGCGGCGCGCGCCCGCTGCCTCGCGGCGCTCCTCGCGCTCGCAGGCTGCGGAGCGCCCGCAGAAGACGACGCTGACGCCTCGGATGATGTCTCCCTCGACACCGCCGACGACGCGCGCGACAGCGCGTCTGACGCGCGGCGCACCGACGCCATGAGCGACGCCCGCGACGCGTCCTCCGACGCCCGCGATGCCACCGACGACGTCGATGTCGCCCGCGACGCCGCCTCCGACGCGCGTGACGCCGCGCTCGACGCGACCGACGCCGCGCTCGACGCGCGTGACGCCGCGCTCGACGCGACCGACGCCGCGCGCGATGTCGTGGCCGATGTGCGAGACGCCTCGATCGACGCGCCGCGCGACGTCACGGCCGATGTTCGCGACGCTTCCATCGACGCCGTGGTCGACGGCGGATGCTCCTCGGAGATGGTGCTCATCGAAGGTCGCGTCTGCGTCGATCGCTGGGAGGCTTCGCTCGAGGAGGTCGACCTCGACGGAGGCGTCACCCCCTGGTCGCCCTACTACAACCCGGGGACCCGTCGCGTGCGCGCGGTCTCTCGCGGCGGTGCAGTTCCGCAGGGGTACATCTCGGGTGCGCAGGCGCAGACGGCGTGTCGCAACGCGGGCAAGCGCCTCTGCGCGCTCGGCGAGTGGGTCGCCGCGTGCCGCGGGCCGTCGAATCGTACGTATCCGTACGGAAACGCATACGTTCGCAGGCGCTGCAACGAAGGGCGAACGCCGCACCCGGTGATCGAGTTCTTCGGCACCTCGGTGGGCGTCTTCACCTCCGCGAACATGAACAACCCGGGGATCAACATGCTCCCCAACTCCCTCGCCCCCACCGGGATGTTCTGGGACTGCGTCACCGAGTCGGGCCTCTACGACATGGTCGGCAACCTCCACGAGTGGATCGCCGACCCCGCGGGGACCTTCAAGGGTGGCTTCTACGTCGACGCCGAGATCAACGGCCACGGGTGCCTCTACACCACCACCGCGCACGACTTCACCTACCGCGACTACAGCACCGGCTTTCGCTGCTGCGCCGACCCGAGTTGACGCGCCTCTGGCGCTCCCTCCGGCGCGCGTGTACTCGTAGCGCGCCGTGCGTGGTCCGCTGTTCGCTGCGCTGATTCTCCTGGGGTGCGAGCGCCCTCGCGCCGCCGCGCCCGACGCGTCGAGGCCCGCGGTGCTCGAAGCGCCCGACGTCGCCGCCACCGTCGAAGAAGAGGCGCCCGTCGTCGCGCCTCCGATGAGCCCGTCGAGCGAGGCGGAGTCACGCGCCTTCGCAGGCGGCGTCGACGGCTTCGCGTGGCGGGTCTTTCGCGAGCTCTCTGATCGCCCCGGCAATCGGGTGTTCTCGCCGTCGGCGACGGCCGTCTCGCTCTCGATGGCCGCCGCGCTCGATCGCGGACCCGCGGGCGCGCAGGCGCTCCACGCGATCGCTGAGACCCTCGACGCCGACGCCGTGCATCGCGCCTCGGGCACGGCCCTGCGCGCGTGGCAGTCGGAGCTCGGAGACGGGTCCGGGCTCCTCGCCGTGCAGCGGGTCTTCGTCGATCGCGCGGTTCGCCTCGAAGACCCGGTGAGCGAGCGGCTCCGCGGGGTCTACGGAGCGCCCGTCGGCGTGGTCGACACGGGCGGTCCCGAGGGCGCGAGGAGGCGCATCGACGGCTTCCTCCACGCGAGGATGAGGGGCGCCGCGCTTGCGGCGATCCCCGAGCACGCGATCGTGGCCGACGGCCCCGCGGTGGTCGCGTCGGCGGCGCTCGCGCGCTTCGTCTGCGGAGGCGAGGTGACGTCGATGAGCTTCCGCGTGGGCGGAGTCTCGCCCGTCGAGACGCGCGCCGCGCGCTGCGCCGGAGACCTTCGAAGCGGGCGAGGGGAGGCGTTCACGCTCTGGAGGGTCCCTTCGGCCGACGGCGCCTATGCGCTCGACGTGCTCGTGCCCGACGAGTCCGAACGACTGCGGGCCTTCGAGGCGCGCCTCGACGCGGCCTCCGTACGCGTCGCCGTCGACGCGCTGCGGCCCGCGCGAGGGGCCGTGACGATCCCGACCGTTCAGGTCTCGAACGAATCTCCCGAGGGTCTGCGAAATACGCTTATGAAATTGGGCTTCGGAGATCTGTTCGACCCCGAACGATCGAGCCTCGCGCGCGTCGGACCGGGCGGACGATGGGTCTCGGAGCTCTACCACCGCGCCCGCTTCGACCTCGACGTGACCGACGCCCCTGCGGCACCCGGCAGCGTCGCGCGGATCATCGACCGACCCTTTGTCTTCGTGCTCCGCGACCGGCGCCTGGGCACCGCCCTCGCGATGGGGCACGTCGTCGACCCGGGGCGATGAGCTCGCTCGCCGCGCGCTTGTCGCTCCTCTCCGCGCTCGTCGTCGCGTGCGAGCAGCCGCCGCAGCACGCCGTCGCGCGCCACGCGTACCGCTTCGACGCGACGGTGAGGGTCGACGCCGCGGTCGCGCCCCGGTGCGATCCCGCTCCCGTGTGCCCGAGGGCGAGGCCCGCCGTCGCCTCGATCGAAGCGACGCCCCAGTGGCGACGCATCCGAGCCATCGTCGCGGAGCCGCCCGAGCGCATCGACGTGGCCGAGGTGAGCGCCCTCGTGTCGCAAGCCGACGACGCGACCGTTGACGTGACGGCGACGCTCCGACGGCTCGACGCGATGGCCGACGAGGTGCGACGCGCGACGCCCGCCCGCTGCGAGGGCGCGTGTCGGCTGAGGGTCCTCACGCGGCAGGTCTTCGACGTGTGGCGGTTCCGCGCGGTGGGAGATCCCAACGAGCTCTACAACGACCCCGACGAGGACCTCATCGACCGCGTCATCGCGCGTCGACACGGTTACTGCGAGGGGCTCACGCTGCTCTACCTGGCGCTCGGTCGGCGCTTGGGGATTCCGCTCTCGGGCGTGCTCGCGCGGCAGCACATCTACGTGAGATACACAGGCCCCGATGGGCCCATCGACGTCGACGCGACGCGCGAGGGAGCGCCTCCGCGACCTGAGAGAGAACCCGCGCGCTGCGCAGGGAGCAGGCTCTTCGGACGCTCGCTCGACGCGCGTGAGATGGCCGCGCAGGTGGTGTCGGTCGTGGGGATCATGGACACGCTCCCCGCGCGATCGGCCTGGCTCGACGCGGCCATCACGCTCGCCCCCGACGACCCCGACCTCCGCAACAACCGCGGCGTCGAGCGCGAGCGCTGGTACGACCTCGACGGCGCCCTCGCGGACTACCGCGCGGCGGTTGCGATCGACCCCTGCGCGAGCTTCTACCGCGCCAACGTGGCCGAGGTGCTCCGTCGCATGGGTCGCGTCGCAGAGGCTTCTGCCGAGCTCGATGAGCTCGACGCCCGCGCGTCGCGTGGAGACACCGACGACGACGCGCTCTCTCGCACGCTGGCGCGCGCCGACCTCGCGCTCGATCGCGGCGCTGACGTCGACGCGTCGAGGCTCTACGCGCGGGCCCTCACGCTCTCGCACAGGGCTCCGCTCGCGTGGGAGGCGCTCGGCATCGCGAGGGTGGTTCAGGGCGACGCGCGCGGCGGCGCAGAGGCGCTCCTCGCGGCGCTCGAGAACGATCCGCGGGCCGAGACGAGGCTGTGGATGGTCGAGGCGCTGCTCGACGCGGGAGAGCCGACGGTGGGCGTCGAGCTCGATCGCGCGGCGCGAGACGGGGCGCCCGAAGAGGACGTCTCGTACTGGCGCGCGGCGGTGGCCCTCGCGCGCGGGAGGCGCCGCGAGGCGAGGGAGCGCGCCGTCGAGTGCATCGCGCGAGGCGGCGTGCGGTGCGCGAAGGCGCTGGTGATCCTCGGCGACGCGGCGCGCGCGGACGGCGACGAGGTCTGCGCGCGGGCGTACTGGGAGGCTTTTCTCGGATGCCCTTATCCGCCGAGGGATCGCTACGGTCGGAGGCTCGACGCGAGGGTGCGCGCGCGGCTCTCTGGGGTCGACGCGGGGGCGCGCTGACGACGCTTCCCCTCGGAGGCGCGGGTCGACTACCTTCGCGCGCCATGACGACGCTCAAGAGCTACGTGTGCGACCGCTGGGTCGCTGGCGGGGGACGCCCCGCGACGCTGGTGAACCCTTCGACCGAGGAGCCCGTCGCCGAGTGCAGCTCCGAGGGCGTGGACTTCGCCGCCGCGCTCGCCCACGCCCGCGACGTGGGCGGTCCCGCGCTCCGCGCGCGCAGCTTCGCGCAGCGGGCCGAGATGCTCCGCGCGATGGCGCAGGCGATCCACGCGAAGCGCGACGAGCTCATCGAGCTCGCGATGACCAACGGCGGCAACACGCGCTCCGACGCGAAGTTCGACATCGACGGCGCCACGGGCACGCTCACGGCCTACGCCGAGCTCGGCCAGTCGCTCGGCGATGCGCGCTGGCTCCACGACGGCGACGCGGTCTCGCTCGGTCGCTCCTCGCGCGTGGCGGGGCAGCATGTGCTCGTGCCGCGCGCGGGCGTCGCGGTGCACATCAACGCGTTCAACGTCCCCGCGTGGGGGACGGCCGAGAAGGCCGCGGTGTCGCTGCTCGCGGGGATGCCCGTGATCTCGAAGCCCGCCACGGCGACGGCCCTCGTCGCGTGGCGCATCACGGAGCTCCTGGTGGAGTCGGGCTCGGTCGCGCCCGGCGTGTTCTCGTTCATCGCGGGCTCGACGGGCGACCTCGTCGATCGGCTCGGCGCTCAAGACGTGCTGGCCTTCACGGGCGGCGGCTCGACGGGCACGATGCTGCGTTCGAAGCCCAACCTCCTCGCGTCGTCGGCGCGGGTGAACATCGAGGCCGACAGCCTCAATGCCGCCGTGCTCGGCCCCGACCTCGAGCGCGGCGGCGACAGTTGGATCCTCTTTCTCACCGACGTGGCGCGGGACATCACGCAGAAGACCGGGCAGAAGTGCACGGCCATCCGTCGCGTGTTCGTGCCGCGCGATCAGGTCGAGGCCGTGCGCGAAGACCTCGCCGACAGGCTCTCGGTGGCGAAGGTCGGCGATCCGCACTTCGACGGCGTCACGGTGGGCCCTGTCGCGACGGCGTCGCAGCTCCGCGACGTGCGGGCGGGGATCGCGAAGCTCGTGGCCGACGGCGCGAGCGTGGTGACCGGCGGCGCCGACGCGGTGAAGGGCCTCGGAGCGCCTGATGGAAAGGGCTATTTCGTAGCCCCCACGCTGCTCGCGGTGGAGCACGGCGCGAAGGCCGACGCGGTGCACGAGCACGAGGTCTTCGGCCCCGTCGCGACGATCGTTCCGTACGACGACGCCGCGGAGGTCGTGGCGCTGGTTCGAAGGGGCGGCGGCGGGCTCGTGTCGAGCGTGTACACCGAAGACCGTCGCTTTGCGGCCGAGGTGGTGATGGGCATCGCGCCCTTCCACGGACGCGTGACGGTGGTCAACGCGAAGGTCGCGGGCGCGTGGCTCGGACCGGGGACGGTGCTCCCGCAGCTCCTCCACGGCGGCCCCGGGCGCGCGGGCGGCGGCGAGGAGCTTGGCGGACTGCGCGGGATGGCGCTCTACCTTCAGCGCTCGGCGATTCAGGGCTATGGCCCGCTCGTCGAGCACATCGTCGGCGCGCGCAAGGCGTAGTCGCCGTCACTCCTTCCGCTTGCTTCGGCGCGCGGAATGACCTTATAGACCGCAGCCGGAGACCACGACCGTATGTCTGAACACCCCGCCGAAGAGTTGCCCGAAGACTTCAAGGTCATGCGTCGCTACGACGCCGAGTGGAGCGGCCCGCGGCTCATCTCGTGGGGCGCCGTGTTTCTCGCCATCGCCCTCGCGGTGATCTACGCGCTGGCGTCCGTCGGCGGTCACTGATCGAAGCGGCGCTCGCGCGGAGGGCCGTTGCGTCCTCCGCGGCCTCGCCTCGTCACCCTGTCACTGATGTTTGATTGAACCGCGGATCAGCCGCGGCGACGGCGCGACACGCACGCGAGCACCGCGCCGAGCGCGAACACCCACGCGCCGGGCGTCGAGGGGACGCCGGGCGTCGCGCTGCATCGCGCCGCGGTCGTGTGAAACGACACGCGCGCCGCACGCGCTGCGGTCGCAGGGGGCGCGGTCACCACGAGAGGCGTCGCGTCGGGCTTCGCGGCCGACGTCGGGACGCGCGTCATCGCGAGCTGACCGTGATCGCGGCAGCGCTCCGACGTGTACGTGCCTTCGAGGCGATCGGGCGACACGCGACGGAGCGAGTACGCGTCTGCGGTGCAGAGCGTCCAGCCGTGGAGCGGGTGCGCCTCGAGCATCGCGGCGTCGCGGCCGACGAAGAGCGCGCCGTCGTTGCGCCACTCGCCCTCGATCGAACGGCGATCCGATCCGCTCTCACGGCTCGACCACGCGAAGGTCCCCGTCACGCGGCCATTTCGCGTACAGAGGCGAACGGAGATCTCCGCCGAGGGGTCGTTGCCGTGGATGTCACCGCGCCAGAGCTCACAGACCTCTTCCGCGACAGGCTCGAGCGCGTGCCGCGGGGCGACGTCCTGCACCGCGCCCTGAGCGAGCGCAGAACCCGCGATGGCCCAGATACCGAGCGCCAGGATCGAGATCGGTGCGCGTCGTGTCATGGATGTGTAGATGATGACGTGTAGGTGCGTCGGCGTCCATGACGGATTGAATTTTTTTGTACCGTTGAGCTTAAGCTCGTGCGTAGATCTGAGGTTTGTGTTCAGTGTTGAGACATTAGGCTGATATAACTGGCCAGGGCGCTGCGGAGGGTGGCCGGGGGGTCTTGAAACTCCAGCCCGATTGCGCATGCGGCCTTCGCGGAGCCGTTGCGCGCGCGGAGCCAGCGCACGGAGGCGCCGATGGTGACGACGTCGCCGCTGGTGGGGAGCGCGAAGCGGAGCTGGACGCGCTCGTCGACGACGAAGCCGTTGGGGCCGAGGGCGAGGAGGCCGCCTTCGCCGACGTCTTCGCCGCGGAGGTCGACCGTCTCGCCGTCGACGAGGACGCGCACGGGCGCGCTGAAGGGAGCGCGCGGCGCGGAGCGGATGCGCTTCCACGCGGCATCGGCGGAGGACTGTGACTGCGTGACGCGGGGATCGGCCTGGGCGCGTCTCGCGTCTGCCGGGTTCGACGCGGGGATCACCGGCGGCTGCTGCTCTTGAAGCGTGATCGAGGCGCCGTAGTCGACGAGGTGCGTGGCGCCGCGGCAGAGACCCGTCGCGTCGACGGCGTTCACGAAAGCCTGCGCGTCGGGGAAGCGCGCGCGCGGGTCACGCGCGAGGCATCGGTCGACGATGTCGAGCACGGGGCCGGGAAGGTCGGGGCGCGCGCGTCGCAATGACGGGGGCTCGTAGTTCGTGTGCCACGCGAGCACGTCCTGGTAGGTGCCGGGGATCGGGACCGACTCCGTGAGGCACTCCCAGAGCACCGCGCCGAGGGAGTAGAGGTCCGCGCGCCCGTCGATCTCGGCGAGGCCGAAGACCTGCTCGGGGGGCATGTACTCGGGCGTCCCGACGATGCCGCCCGCGTGGCCGAAGCGCAGCGAGGTCTTGTCTGCGCCGCGGGGGAGCCGCGCGACGCCGAAGTCGAGCAGCGTGGCCTTCTCGCGCCCGTCGGGCGTCTTCACGATGAGGATGTTCGCGGGCTTGACGTCGCGGTGCACGATGCCCGCGCGGTGCGCCGCGCCGAGGCCGAGCGCCACCTGACGAACGACCTGGAGCGCGTCCGTCGGATGGAGCCTCCCGCGCGACGTGAGGAGCCCTTCGAGGTTGCGCCCCGCGAGCATCTCCATGACGAGGTACGGCGCGTTGTCCCAGGTGCCCGCGTCGTGCACCTCGACGACGTTGGGGTGGCGCACCATGCCGAGCGCGCGCCCCTCGTCGAGGAGCCTCAAGCGCGCCTCCTCGTGCTGAAAGTACTCCGCGTTGAGCACCTTCACCGCGACCCGTCGCGACGTGTAGAGATGCACGCCCTCGTACACGGTGCAGATGCCACCGTGGCCGAGCGCTCGTCGGATCATGTATCGGCTGCCAACGCGCCTGCCGGTTGTGTGGGCGGTCACACCCCCATCAACGGCGGTTCACGCCTCGTTGATGAGCTTCCGCGCGCGCTTGATTTCAGAACGTGAGCCGCAGGTCCATCCCGTTCACGGTGGGCCCGAACGTCGGCGTGAGCTGGAGCCTCGCCTGACGCGGCTGCGTGTCTCCCTCGCGCGACGCGCCGCTGCCGCTGCGCATGTCGAGCACCACGAGCGTCGCGCCGACGCCCGCGAGCGCCACGCCCGTCAGCCCGAAGACCCACGCGAGGGTCTTCGAAGTCGACGTCGCCTCGCAGAGCTGATGGGCGCCCGCGGCGTTGGGGTTCGAAGCCGCGTCGGTGGCGGCGCGCGCGCACACGTCGTCGACGGTGAGCGGGTACGAGCCGTTCACGGGGCGGCTCACCATGGTGTCGTAGCGTGCCCACTGGAGCCCGTGCTCGCCCGTCGCGTTCGTTGAGTCGCTGCTGTACCCGCTCGTCACGGCCCACTGCCACGCGGCCAGACCGCCGAGCAGCGCGCCCGCTCCGAGCATTCCGACGCCGATCCAGAGGCGCGTCCGCGAGCGAGGGGCGGGCGTCGTGGGGCGGAGGACGCGCGACGAGAGCTCCTGCGCGCGGGCCTCTTCCTGACGGCGGCGCTCGGCCTCGGGGTCCGGCGCGGGCGCGGCGCCGGGCGAGCCGCGGAGGGTCTCCTCGAGGAGCTGCCTGGCGACGATGCGAAGCGCGTCGGGGCTCGTCGAGAGCTGCGCGCGCGTGACCGTGACAGAGGCCGGCGTCGAGGCGCGGTGCGTGGTGTCGTCCCAGAGCGTCACTTCGACCGTGAGCTGCGCGTCGCGTCCGCGCCCCACGCGCAGCACCGAGCCGTAGATGAAGCGCGGCGCGTGGAGGTCGTCGGCGATGGGCGAGAGGCAGTCGGGCGTCGTGGTCGAGCACCCGAGCATCGCGAACTCCTGGTCGAGCGCGGGGGTGTTCGCGGGCACTTCGAAGCCCCGCCCGCGCGCGGCCTCACGGAGGGCGTCGGAGAGCGACGACGCGAGGTCGTTGTCGCCGTCGGGGGCGCGCAGACCCGCCACGGTGAGGGAGGGGCGCGCCTGCGCGGGGCCAGGCTGCGGGGGCGTCGCCTGTGTCGGAGTCGCTTGCGCGAGGGCTGCGCCGGGCGCGGCGATGCAGATCAGGCCACAGAGCGAGAGTGTCGTCAGGCGCATGGGGCGCGATCGTATCAAGCGCGGCCGAGCCTTTGGCAAGACAAGCGACCGATCAGGGCGTCATGAGATTTTCATGGGGGATTTCTAACGCGCCTGGAACCATCGGCTGTTGACGCGCGGGAGCTTGCTGTGTCGATCCTATCGGTCTCCACAACGTGATGACCGACACCGATCCGCTTGTTTTACAGTGTTCGACGGCTCCTCGAAGCTTCGCGACCATCGACGCCGTGCGTGGCGGCGGCGAGGAGTTCGAGGCTACCGGTGGGGGGCGCTGAGCCGTCGGCGGTCGCGCGCGCTGCCGTCGTCGCGTCGTTCGCGCCGCTCATCGCGGGCCTCGCGTGGTGCGTCGCGCGGTCCCCGTGGAACTCCGACGAGGGCTTCTACGCGGTGGCGGCGAGGCTCGTCTCGGAGGGCGAGGTGCTGTACCGCGACTTCGGGTTCAGCCAGGGCCCGGGATACCCCGTTCTGATGGCGCTCCCGATGCGCCTCACGGGGGGGGGCTTCGTCGCGCAGCGGGTTCTCTCTGCGCTCTTCATGGCGTGCGCCGTCGCGGTGGTGGCGCGGGCTCTTTGGGGCGCGTCGCGTCGCGCGGGGGCCTCGCTCGCGGCCCTCACGGTCGCCTCGTCGGCCTCCGCGCTCGCGGCCTCGGCGCTCGGAAAGACCTACGCGCTCTCGGGCTTCGCGCTCGCGATCCTGGGGAGCCTCTTCGTCCGCGGCGGGTCTCCCGACAACGCCTCGCTCGCGGCCTTCGCGGCCTTCGCGTCGCTGGCCGTCGCCACGAGGCTGTCGCTCCTCCCCGCGGTCGCGGTGCTCGCGGCGGGCTTCGCGCTCGGGCTTCCTCGCGCTCGCCGTCTTCCCTTCGGGCTCGCGCTCTCGACCGGTGTCGCCGCGCCCTACGTCGTCGCGCTCGTCGTCGCCCCCGAGTCCGCGGGCTTCTGGCTCTGGGAGTATCACCACGGCTCGCGCCTCGACCTGCGCGACGCGCGCACCGCGATGGAGTTCGTGCGGTTCGCGCCCCTCGTGTGGGTGGTCAGCCTCTTCGCGATGCTGCGGCCCGCCGACGACCTCGCGCGGAGGCTCCGCGTCGTGGGCGCCGCGACGCTGGTCGGCGCCGCCACGCAGATGCTCTTCTCGACGACCTACGCGGAGTACGCGGCGCCCTTCGTTCCGCTCGGCGCGCTCTGCGTCGGCGCGCTGCCCGAGCGACGACGCGTGGTCCTCGCGTTCGCGGGGCTCTGCGCGCTCGTGGGGCTCGTCGCGTTTCTGGGGCTCCCGTCGTCGAAGGAAGACGCCGCGGAGCTCTCGGCCGCCGCCGCCTTCGTGAGGGTGCACACGCGCCCGAGCGACCTCGTGCTGGCCTCCCACGCGTCGGTGCTCGGCGAGGCCCGAAGGAGGCCGCTCCCCGGCACCGAGATGGCGCCCTTCTGCGTGGCGGATTCGATGGAGGAGGCGCGCGCCCGGCGGCTGCACCTCGTCACGGTGGGGTCGCTCGTCGAGGCGATCACCGCGCGCCGCCCGAGGGCCGTGGTGCTCTACCGTCAGTCGAGGATGGCGAACTTTCAGTTCACGATCCCGTCGCTGGAGCTCGTCGGCACGCGCGCCGACGCGATCGAGCGCGCGCTCTCGTCGCGCTATCAGATCGCGTGGGCGAGCCCGAGGCTGCTGGTGCTGCTCCCGCGGTGAGCGCGGGCGGCGGGTGAGGCGCGGCGGTCAGATCGTCTTTCGCTCTTCGCGGAAGCGGATTCCGAGCGTGGCGAGCTCATTGAGGATGGGGTCGCAGACGGCGGGCGACACGGGGACGATCACGCCGGGGGTGTTGATCGTTCCGTCGAGGATGCGCAGCACGCCGATGGCCGCGGGCAGGGCCACCGTGCGTGACATCGCCGTCTCCCCGTTGGGGATTCCGAAGTCGACGAGGGTCGAGCGGATGAACTCCTTGCGGTCGGGGAACTCGGCGACGAACTCGTGCTGGAGCGCGATCATGTCGCGCTCGCCCGGCGCGTACTGGAGCTTCTCGATCATGCGCGCGACGAGCGCGTCGAGCGGCGAGATGGGGTTCTCGGGGAGCTTCGCGCGCTCGAACATCCCGAGCCACGTGAGCTTCTTGATCGGGTCGCTGTCCGCGGGGATCTTCGCCTTCGCGGCGAGTGCGCCCTCGACGTCTCCCTCGGCGGAGATGCCCGCGAGCGAGGCCATCACGTCGCGGAAGGTGCCGCCCTCGACGGCGCGCGCGGCGTCGTCGTAGAGGCCCATGTCGCCCATGGCCTTCCACGTGTAGCAGTGCCCGAGGTTGCGGAGCGTGCCACGGAACATCGTCTGCACGCCTTCGAGGTCGTAGACCTTCACGTACGAGATCGAGTCGCGGTTGGGGTAGCCCTCGAAGCGTCCTGCGCCCTCGACCTCGACGATCTCGGGGTTGGCGAAGAGCTCGGGGCCCGGGATGACCACCTCCTTGCCGTCACGGAGATAGCGGGCCGCGTTGCGCGCCGCGAGCACGACGCCGCGCGGCGACCACGAGAACTTGTATCCGAAGGGGTTGTTGTTGTCCGCGGGCGCAGGGAGCCCGCCGCAGTACGAGCGGAACGAGGTCACGCGGCCGCCCTCGGCGCGCACCTTGTGGATGATGCTCATCGCGCTCATGTGGTCGATGCCCGGGTCGAGGCCGAGCTCGTTGAGCAGGATGACGCCGCGCTCCTTCGCCTCGGCGTCGAGGGCGCGCATGGCGGGCTGCACGTACGACGTGGTCACGAGGTGGCGGCCGTGCGCGAGGCAGCGCTTCGCGACCGTGAGGTGATGCACGTACGGGAGCATGCTCACCATGACGTGGCTGCGCGCGACGAGGGCGTCGAGGGCCTTCTCGTCGTCGATCTCGAGGGCGACGACGTCGCCGCGGGGGTGACCGTTGACGAGGGCCCGCGCGCGTTCGACGGAGCGCGCGGCGACGGTGACGGTGTGTTCGGAGGTCTCGAGGATGTGTCGGACGACGGGACCCGCGACGAGCCCGGCGCCGAGTACGGTGACGTGTGCCATGGGCACGGTCACCTACTACAGATCGAACTCGAAACCTACCGTTGATGAAGGGCTTTTCTACGTGCGGTCGCGCGCGAGGAGTTCGGTCCACTCGAGGTCGGTCCAGACCTTCTCGCGGCAGTAGATGTGCGCGTACGAACCCGGGACGAGGATGCGGTCCCAGGTCTTCGCGTCGGCGTCGGTGTAGCGCATCTCTCCATCCCTCGATTCGAAGCGGAGGTTGAAGAGGAACTCGTGCCACGTCGCGTCGGGCGTCGGCGCTGGCACCCGCACGGTCTGCGAAGCGTCGTCGAAGTTGAGCGCGATGATGCACTCGGGCTCGGACTCACCGCGGCCGTAGATGAGCACGTGCTCGTCCTCGTGGCGCCAGATGGGGATGAGGCCCGGCGTGCGCAGCACCTTCAGCCGACGGCGCAGAAAGCCCATCGCGCGGTGCAGTCGCAGGAGCGGCCCGGCGGCCTCGGTGAGCTCCCAGTCGAGGGGGTTGAACTCGCGCGGAAGGCCGTTTTCGAAGCGCGTGTGATCGTCCTCGGCGTACTCCGCGCCCATGTAGAGCATCGGCACGCCGGGGTGCGTGAAGAGCGCGATGGTCGGCGGCTGGAGGCGCCACCAGGGCCGCCCTCCGCGGTTCGAGAGCCGCTCGTCGTCGTGGTTGTCGAGGAACACCGTCGGCGGCTTCTCGTCGGGAAAGCCCTGCGCGCGCGGGCTCATCCGGTGTTCGAGGTGCGCGAGGCCCCGGTGGTGGATCGCGTCGTCGATGGCGTAGTAGAAGCCCTTCGACCACTGAGAGTTGAAGGCCGAGTCCTTGAGCATCTCGAGCTCGTTCACGTCGCTGCTGAAGTGCTCCGCGACGCGGTAGCACCCGTCGCCCCCGACCTCTCTCGCGGCCGCGGCGACGGCGCCTGCGCCGACGGTCTGATCCTTCCAGCGGTAGAAGCCGAGCGTGTGGTCGAAGCGCATCCCGTCGACGCCGAGCTCGTCGAACCACACGTGCATGACGTCGCGAACGAAGTCCATCGCGGCGGGCTTCTCGTAGTCGATGTCGCACCCGCCCCAATCCTTGTTGCGGTAGGGCTCGGAGCCGGGGTTGGGGTCCGTCCCGCCGAAGTCTCCGAGGAGGGGATTGTTGAGCACCGACGGGGCCGCGCGCGGGTCGTGGTCGGGGTCGTAGATGCGCGCGTACGAGAAGCGTCGTGAGACCTGGTTGAACACCGCGTCGATGATCACGGCGACGCCCTTCGCGTGGCAGGCCTCGACGAGGTCGACGAACTCCGCGCGCGCGTGCTCGACGCGGGCCGCGTAGGAGCGGTGCGGCGCGCAGAGGTGACACGCGGTGATGTAGTTCCACCGAACGCCGACGTGCCAGGGATCGGAGTAGTCGAAGACCGGCATGAGCTCGACGGCGTTCACGCCGAGGTCGAGCAGGTGCGGGAGCTTCTCCTTCACGCCCGCGTAGGTGCCTCGAATGAGACCGCTCACGCGCGGATCTTCTGCCGTGAAGTTGAAGACGTGGAGCTCGTAGACGACGAGGTCGCGCAGCGCCGGACGCTCGAAGGGCGCGAAGCGGTGGGGCTTGTCATCGGCCCGCAGCACCGAGCGAAAATCTCGGAAGACCTCGCGCGCGTAGGGGTCTGAGACGCGGGCCTTGTAGGCCCTGTTGGTCGAGCGGACGCGCGCGTCGACGACGTACTCGTAGTAGGCCGCGGGGGCGTCGATCGAGCCGACGGCCTCCCAGTGCTCGCCGTCGTCGGTCTGTCGCATCGTGAGCGGGCGACCGCCGTGGATGTTCTCTCCCACGACGCGGACGCCCTCGATCGCGACGTCGCGGAACGAGGGCGCCCACAGCGCGAAGCGGGCGTTGCCGTCACCGAGGCTCGTGGCTCCCCGCCGAAGTCGATGTGCTTCCATCGCGGGCGATTGTGCACAACGCGCCGCCCCGCGCGAGGCCAATCAATCGAAGCCGACCACCAGTGACGGATCGTGAGTCACCACCACGCCGCGACCGCCCCACACGACCATCCCCTCGCACGACGCTGTGCCCGTATCCACCGAGACCGCGACGTGTCCGCCGACCACGTCCACGCCGGCGAGGCGACCGCGGGCGCACACGTAGAAGACCCCGTCCATGAGCACCGAGGCGTCGCCGGTCATCGCGACGGGGAGGGCAACGTCCGCGCGTCGTCGCCCGTCTGTGACGAGGTTTCCGACGAGGTGATCGTCGACGACCTGATAGTGCACCGGGCCCTCGATCGCGCCGCAGGTCGAGACGCTGTGCGGCGCGGTCTGGCCCATCCAGATGTCGGCGCCGTCGGTGGCGAGGAGCGCGCGCGCGGCTCCGCTCACGATGCTCGATTCGAACGCAGGGAGCACGATCACCGCGCCCGCCATCACGGGCGGACACCGCGTGCGGAGGGGCAGCGGGTGTTCCCACCGGGGCCGCGTGACGCCGGGCGTTCGTCGGACGACGCGCGTCGCGCCCGAGCGATTCGTGGCCGTGAAGAGCGCGTCGCCGCCGATCGACGCGAGGTTGAGCACGACGCCGCCCGTCGCGATGCGCGGACCGGGGCGCCACGTCGGAGGCGCGAGCGTGCGGAGCGCGTCGACGCCGTCGTGAATCCAGAGCGAGGTGCCCACGAGCGCGGCAGTCCATCGCGCGTGCAGAGCCTCGGAGCTCGCTGCGGAGCGGAATCGCTCGCGTCCCGTCGCGGCGTCGAGGCCGACGACGCCGCCGGGGGCCGTCTCTTCGCAGGGGCGCGTGGTGACCCCCGGTGTCTCGGCGCCGCGCCGCTTGCAGTGGGGAATCGTGTCGACGACCACGAGACCGTCGAAGACCTCGACGGGCTCGCCGTGGAGGCCCTCGACGGGCGTGTGCCATCGCAGCGTCCCGTCTTCGAGGTCGAAGGCGTAGACCTCTCCGTCGGTGGGGCCTTCGGGCTCCTGGCGCGACGCCGTGAGAAACACCGTGCGCCCGTCGGTGGCGGGCTCGCCGAGACCTTCGCGGGGGGTGAGGTCGAAGCGCCAGCGCTCGCGACCGCGCGGGCGAGCGCCCCTCGCGAGGTAGCGCCAGCGCGGTTGAGAACCCTCGGCGGCGCGCACGGGGACGATCGCGTTCGTCGCGGTAGGCGTCGTCGTCGACTCCGTGGGGTCGCTCGCGGGGCCGTCTTGCGCGTCGCGCCCGCGTCGACCGCGGCACGACGCGATCACGAGGAGCGAGCAGAGCGTCGCGGCGTGGAGGCGCTTCACGGCGGCGGCTTCGGCGTTGGCTTCAGGTGCCGCTGCGCGCCGCGGTCGACGCGTCGGCGGGGGGCGCGGTCGAGGCGCGGAGGGCGCGGTCGATGCTCGCGCGGAGGGCATCGGGCGCGGTGAAGCCTTCGAACTTCTCGCGGCCGATCCAGAGCGTCGGGAGGCCGCCCACGCCGGCGGCGCGCGCGTCGTTGGCGTCGCGCTCGAGGAGCACGTCGGGGCGGTGCGAGGCGAGGCACGAGCGGTACGTCGCCATGTCGAGGCTGAGGCGCTGCGCGACGCGCTCGCAGCCCTCGGGGGTGATGTCGTCAGAGGTGAAGAGCGCTTCGGCCATGCGGTCTCCGCGGCCCTGCTCTTCGGCGCAGCACTGCGCGCGCGCGGCCTCGCGGGCGTGCTCGTGGAACGACAGCGGGACGTTGCGGCGCACGAGCCGCACGCGGCCTTCGTACGACGCAAGCACGGGGGCGATGGCCTCCTGCTGACGGCGGCAGAAGGGGCACTCGAAGTCGACGAACTCGACCACCGTGGCGACGCCGGGGGTCTGCTCTCGGAGGATCACGTCGGGCATCGGCTGGATGACCGGCGTGTTGATGCGTTGCGGAGGCGGGGGCTGAGAGAGTCCGTAGCCGATGGGCGCGAGGAGCGCGAGGAGCGTGAAGGCCACGGTCGGCCCGCGGAGGCGCGTGGCGAGCGCCGCTGCCTCGTCGCGGGCGAGGAGGAGCGCGCAGATCCCCGACGCGACCGCGGAGGCGTCGACGACGATGCAGAGCTTGCAGAAATGGTGGATGACGAGCGCCTGGATCGCCACGAAGGCGAGGCCCGACGCGAGCCCCACGCCGCCGAGGAGGGCGAGGAAGCGTCGCGCGCCCTGCGTCGCGGCGGCCGCGGCGACGAGCATCACGCCGTAGAAGCCCACGCCGAAGACGGGCAGCGGGACGCCTCCGATGCGGGCCCACTTCGAGTTGCGAACGAAATCGCAGCCGCTCGCGCGCCCGCCGCAGAAGACGGGCGTGTGGACGTAGTCGATGAGCAGCATCGCCGAGAACGCGAGCCCGAGGAGCGCGAACACGCGGAGTGCGATGTCGCGACGGTCGAGCGTGTCGCGCGCAGCGGGCGTTGCGACGGGGCGAGAGACGGGGTCAGCCATTGAGGGTGCGCAGCTCCGAGGAGGGGAACCACCGACGACCGCGGGCGCTTCCGCGCGGCGGCGCGTGTGCGGGGCGCAATGTAGAGGAGTCGGCGGCGCTTTCCCAGAGGATCGGCGCGGCGGAGGCGTTCAGGCGGCGGAGGGGCGCGCGAGGGCCGCGTGGATCGCGTCGAGCCTCGCGAGGATCGCGCGCTGCACCTCGGCGTCGGCGCGGTCGGCGGCTTCTCGCTCGGCCGACGGGGCGTCGAGGAGCTTCGAAGTGAGCGTCGGCCCGATGGTCATCACGAAGGCCGCGATGGCCTTGCCCGAGTCGGTGCGCGCGAAGATGTCGGAGTAGCCCACCGACATGCAGGTCGTGACGAACACGAGCGCGTCCCAGAACGAGGTGACCTTGGGGTTCGCGTCGCGCTCCGCGAGCCAGAAGAGCCACGCGCCGCCGAGCGCCGTGGCGAGCGCTGCGTCGAGGGGGTCGCGGGTCACGGCGTCGCGCAGGTCGCCCTTGAGAGAGCTCCACGCGTCGGGGCCCGCGCGTCGAGAGAGCGCGTCGGCGGCCAGGGCCGCGAGCGCCGCGAGGGCGCGGGCGTCGGGGGTGTGCGTGCGGTCTGTCATCAGGACGTCGCCTCAGCTTTCACGAAGCGCGGGAGCGAGGGGCTGCGCGCGTCAGGGCTGGTCCGAGGGCGCGGCGACGGGCTCGACGGCGATGGACTCCCCGCGGCGCGCGCGGCGCGTGAGCTCGTCGACCTTCGCCGAGAGCTTCGGGTCGGCCTCGACGATGCGCTGAAGCTCCGCGGGCAGCGAGCCGAGGAGCGCGCTGGCCCTCTCGGCGAGCTTGTCTCCGTCGACCTGCGAGAACTGCATCATCTCCTTGAGGAGGGGGTACGCCGCGCCCGCTTCGAGGATCGTCTTGAGGATCGGCGACGCCACGCCGAACGCGCCCGCGCTTCCGCCCGACGCGCCGTTGCCGTCGCCGTGACCGCTCAGCCCGTTGACCTGGAGCACCTTCACCTCGCGAATGGCCTTCGCGGGCTCCATGAGCTCGCGGGTCACCGCGGGCAGCACGTCGAGGAACTTCAGCGCCGCCTCGCGCGCCATGATCCGCGTGTCGACCGCGTTCTCGGCCTCCACCGCGAGCCTCCGCGCCTCGGCCTCGGCCTGGCCCTTTCGCAGCGTCGCCTCGGCGAGCGCCATGAGCGCCGCGGCCTCCTGCTGCGCCGCTGCCGCGCGTGCCTCCGCGGCGATGCGCTCGCGATCGGCCTCGGCCTGCGCCGCCGTGCGAACGACGCTCGCCGCGGCCTCCGCCTGAAGCTGCTGCGACTCCGCGGCGCCCTTGGCCCGCGCGATCTCGCCCTCGGCCTGCGCCCGCTTCGCCGCGGCATCGCCGTCGGCCTGGGCCTTGATGGTCGCGGCGCGTGCTTCGGCTTCGGTGCGCGCCTTGAACGCGTCGCGCTCGGCGGCGATGCGCGACTGCTGCGCGGCCTCGTCGCTCTTGATGATCGCGATCTCCTTCTCGCGGTTGGCCTTCGCCGTGGCCTCGACGGTGATGATCGCCTGCGCGGCGCGCTGCTGCTCGGCCTCCGCGGCGGACTTCAGGGCCGCGGCGCGGGCGGCCTCCTCCTCGCTGCGCGTCACGGCGATCTGCTTGGCGATGCGCGCGGTCTCGATGGTCTGCTCCTTCACGATCGTGGCGGCCTCGACGACCTTCTGCTTCTCGATCGTGGCGGCCTCGAGGGCCTTCTGCCGATCGATCTCGGCGGCCTGCACGGCCTTCTGCTTCTCGATCGTGGCGGCCTCGACCTCGCGCTCCTTGGCGATCTGCGCGGCCATCTGGGCCTTCTCGGCGGCGATGGCGGCCTCGCGCTCGGCGAGCAAGCGCGACTGCTGCGCGATGGCGATGCCCTGCTCCTGCTGGATGCGCGCGGTCTCGCGCGACTGCTGCTGCGCGAACACGGCGCGGGCGGTCTCGGCCTGCTGCGTGGCGCCGTACTCGGCGACGCGGCGGTTCTGATCGGCCTCGGCGAAGGCCTGCTCCTGCTCCATCTCGAGGGAGCGCTTGCGGGCGTCGACGTTGGTCTGCTTGATCGCGTTCTCCTTCTCGCGCTGGATGCGGTTGGTGAGCTCGGAGTTCGACTGCACCGAGTCGGTGATGGCGCGCAGGCCCTCGGCGTCGAACACGTCGTGGGGGTCGAGCTCCTTCACGGGCACCATCGCGAGGGCGGTGATCGAGACGTTCTCGAGCGTGAGGCCGTTCTTCTTGAGCTCCTCGGTGAGCGCCGCCTGGATGTGCTCGGCGAACTCCTTCCGCTTGCCGTGGAGGTCGAGGAAGGTCTGGTTGGCCGCCACGGAGCGCAGCGCGTCGGTGAGCTTGCCCTCGATGAGCTCGCTGATGGCGTGCTCGTCGAGGTTGCGCTCGCCGAACGACCGCGCGGCGGCCAGCACGTCTTCTTCGATGGGCTCGACCTTGATGTAGAGCTCCGTCGTGACGTTGGCCTTGATCTTGTCGCGCGTGACGAGCGCGTTCTTGCCCGAGCGCTCGACCGACAGCTTGATCGACCGCAGCGACACCCGCATCAGCTGGTGGAGGATGGGGTACTGCACGATGCCCCCGCCGATCACCACGCGGTTGCCTCGTCCGCCGGTGCGCACGAGGGCCTCGTCGGCGCCGCAGCGGCGGTAGAACCTCGCGAGCGTGAGCAGCACGATCGCCAGCACGAACACGATGCCGAAGACGGCAAGCGCGGCCACGAGCGCAGCGGGATGCTGCTCGAAGAAAACGCCCATCTCACTTCACCTCCCCGTCGCAGCAGCGGCGGCGCCCCATGTGTGCGACTCGTCCCGCGGGCGCGCAATGAAAACCGGACGCGATCGAGACCGATTTTCTCGGTGATCGTAGCGGTCGGCGGAGGGGCCCTGCGCCGTCAGCGCTCGGGGGTCTGCGACGCGGCGGAGAGCGACGCCTCGGCGGCGCGAGCCTCGCGCACGCGGCGGTCGAGCACGTCGGTGCCGAGGTAGCGGAACACGTAGCTCCCTCCCACGAACATGCAGAGAAACAGGGCCAGCGTGCGCCACAGAACGAGGTACGGGAGCTCGTAGGGGCCGCTCACCCACGGTGACATCAGCGCGCTCGAACCCGTCTCGGCGATGCCCGAGGCGCCCGGGGTGGGCGATAGGTACAGCGCGAAATTCAAGAGCCCCTGCACGATGATGACCTGAACGATCGGCGGGCCGACGGTCACGTACTCGCTCGGCGTGGTCGAGAGTCCGAGGCCGAGGAGGATGAAGTACGACACGGCGAAGCGCGCGCAGAAGAAGGCCACGGTGAGCGCGAAGGCCGTCGCGACGGCGCGCTTGCCGCTGCGGACGTAGACCATGAAGCCGTCGTGCACGCGGTCGACGCTCGCGACGAGGCGCGCGGTGATGCCCCCGCGCTGCGCCCACGGCGCGTCTTTGAGGGAGCGGAAGCGCTCCACGCGAGAGACGGTCTCGACGAGCGCCCGCGCCGCGGGGCCGAGGGCGCGACCCGCGAAGCCGAGGAGCCGCTTGAGGAGCGGCGGGTGCAGCGCGCAGAGGAGCAGCGCGACGAAGCACAGGCCGAACACCGCGGCGCTGAAGCCGAGGAGGTACTCGAAGCGGTCGGCGCCCGGCACCTCGAGGCGCCCCGTCATGCGGAGGAGCAGCATCGAGGTGGCGCTGAGGAGGAAGAACGAGATGGTGCAGAAGGCCGTCAAGAGTTCGGCCGTGGCGATGGCCGCGAAGGGCATTCCCCCTTCGACGAGCACGGCGACTTGAGACACGGGCGCGCCGAGCTGACCGGGGGTGATTCCGCCCACGAACATCAGCACGAACTCTGAAGCGATGGCGGTGCGAGGTGAGAGCGTCGGGCACAGCACGCGGCCGAGCACGAACATCCGAAGGCCGCCGCAGACGCCCTCCTGCAGCGCGAGGAGCGCCGCGAAGACGAGCCACCCCACGTGCACGTGACGCAGGCCCGCGGACAGGTCGCTCCGCTGCTGCGCGATCTCCCGGTAGAGGATCAGCGCGAAGGTCGCCATCGTGATGGCGACGACGAGCTGGATGCCGCGGACGAGGGAAGCTCGGTTCACGAGGTGGCGGCCGTCACGCCACCTGGCGCGTGGCCTCTTCGGCGGGGCGCTCGAGGCTCGCGATGCCCGCGCGGGCGGCGTGCACCGAGCAGACCGCGTAGCAGCCGCAGACGAGGGCGGCGAGGCCCGCGCTCTGCTGGCTCGTGAGCGACAAGCCCGCCTGACGGAAGGTCATGTAACCGCCCACCGCGAAGAGGCCGGCGATGAGGGCAGGCTCGACGCGCGGAGACTCACCGGCGAGGCGGCGAGAGAGCATCCTGGCGCCCCAGAAGACGTTGACGGCCACGGCGATGGAGACCGCCGCGAGCGTCGAGAGGAGGTGCAGCCAGCCCGCGACGAAGATCAGCGAGTGCAGCGCGAGGAAGGCCAGCGCGGGCGACACGGGGCGCGACGCGGCGCGGACGCGGAGCACGCCGCGGACCATCCCGAAGACGATGGTGATGAGGGGCCAGACGTGGAGGAAGTGCCACGCGGTGACGGGCCCGATGGCGACGCGGTGGAGCACGTCGACGCCGAGCACCGCGTCGACGACCATGATGAGCGAGAGCACCATCACGGACTCGATCTGGTTGAGGAGCCCGAGGCGGAAGATCCCCGTCTCGGCCTGCTCCCAGTACGTGAGCGACGCGGCGCCGGGGATGATGATGCTGAGCGCGATGGCCCACTCGTGCGTCGAGTCGATCGCGAGCACGGTCATCAGCCCGATGTACGTCGTGTTGAGCACGTCGAGCCCGTGGTCGAGGAACTCGCCGAACGCGCTCGACTGCCGCGTGCGTCGCGCGTGCGCGCCGTCGGCGTTGTCTGCCCAGTTGTAGATCTGGAGGAGCACCATCGACGCGATGAACACCCACCCGTGGCGCGGTCGCATCACGACGAGCAGCGCGACGGCGCAGAGGTTCACCACATGACCGAAGTGGGTGATGACGTTCGGGTGGAGGCGCGCCGGGATGAACGGCAGCGTGGGCTCTACGCAGAATCGCTTGTAGTAAGGCAGGAGGATCGAGCGATCGTCCGCCTTGTAGACCAGTGCCTTCTCCATGTAGCGGGAGGATGCCCGCACCGTCAGAACAGCGCAACGTTGCGACGGTGCGCAATCACCTACGCGGTTCGAGCGGCGCGACGTAGAGCCGATCGCGCGCCCGGTCGTACTCGACGACCACCACCTCGCGCTGCTCCTCGATGGGAGCTTCGTTGTCGTGAACGAGCGCGGTCACTCGCACGACGTGGCCGGTGCGTACGGGGATTCGCACCTCGCCGAATTCTCCATCGACCTTCGAAGAGATCACCACGCCGACCCTGCCGACGAGGCCCGCGCGCGACGTCACCTCGGCCTCGGGGTCTGACACCACGCGCCCCACGACGCGCCCTACGAAGCGCGTCACCGCGTAGCCGAAGGCGAGCGACACGGGCAGGCTGAGCGCGAGCGTCGACAGGGGCAGCGCGCGCCGCGCGGACCACATCGCGATGTTCGTCGCGAGGCCCGCGAACGCGAACGCGAACGCGTAGGTCTGCCACAAGATCGAGAGCGGGACGCGCCCTACGCCGAGGTCTGCGCCGACGCTGAACCCGTGGCTCGCGGGCGCCGCGCCAGAAGCTCCATCGGCCTCGTGATCGCCGTCGGCGTCGTGGTCTCCGCTGGCCTCTGCGTCGCCATCGCCGTCGGCGTCACCGTCGGCGTCCGCGTCGTGGTCTCCACCCGCGAGGAGCCCGAGCACGCCCGAGAGCTGCAGCGCCGCGAAGAGCACCGCCACGCCGAGCGCGATCAGATACGGGAGCGTCGCCCACGAGAGGAGCGCGTCGAGGAGCGTCATGGCCGTTTCCGTTCTCGACGTCGCCGCGCGGTGATGTCGACGCGGCGGCTACTCCGTCGCGACGAGCGTGAAGCAGAACTGTCGCGCGCCCGCGTTCGCCGTCGTGACCCTGATCGTAGCCGTGGCGGGCGCGTGAGGCACCTGGATGCGCCACGGCGTGACGCCGTGCTTGTTGGGCGCCACGAGCTCTCGGGTCACGGGCGCGGCGCCCTCTGCGCGGTACTCCACGCGCGCGTTCACCGCGGCGGCGTTGGCGTGGTAGCCCGCGTCGTCGATGCCGATGACCCCGCCGATCGCGTGCGCGGGCGGCAATCCCGTGAGCTCGAGCACGAGCGCGCCGTCGGCCTGCGGGTGCGCGAACACGCAGCGAAGCTCGGCGCCCTCGAAGTGGTGAGGCTGCACCTCGACGGTGTTCCACGGAGGTCCGTGGCACGCGAGGTGGCCCGCGTCGGCGGGGCAGGGGCCCGCGTCGGCGCCGCCGTCACGGTGCGCCTGGAGCTTGTCTCCCACGGCCTCGAGCGCGTCGAAGACCACGCGTCCGAGGTGCTGGTCGGCGAGGTCCCACCGCCGCGCGCGGACGTCTCCGTGAAAGGGCGTCGCGGGCCCGAGGCGCGCGAAGAAGGGCGCGAGCCCCGCCTCCGTGGGCGCGAGCGCGTAGAGCCTTCGAACCCCCGTGAGATCCCCGAGCGGGGCTAATCCCCACAGCGACGGTGTGGGGCGCACCATCGCCACGAGCTCGGGCGCCTCGTCGACCACCACGACGACGTCCTTGCGCGTGCTCTCGCGACGGATCGCGCGGGCCACGGGGCGTCGCGTGTCGCCCTTCGAGCGCGCGAGGTCGAGGGCCGCGAACGAGCCCGCCAGCGCGACCACGGAGAGCGCGAGCCAGATGCCGTCGTCGCGTCGCTTCGATCGCGTCACGGCGCCTCCAGCCACCGCGCGCGCCAGTGTTCGAGCACGAGCAGGGTGTAGAGCGCCTTGCGGTGATCCGCGCGCCCCGAGAGGTGCTCGTTCACCCAACGCGTGACCGTCGGCGCGTCGAACCAACCGCCGCGCGCGATGCGATCGTGCGAGAGCGTGTCGGCGAGCAGCGTCTTCAGCGGCCCTCGGAGCCACTGTCCCACGGGCGCGCCGAAGCCCTTCTTTGGACGCTCGATGATCGAGCGCGGCACCATCGGGCGCAGCGCCTCGCGCATGATCTTCTTGGTCACGCCGCAGCGGATCTTGTGCTCCGGCGCGAGCGCGAGGCAGAACTCCACCACCTCGGTGTCGAGGAGCGGCGCGCGCGCTTCGAGCGACACGCGCATCGTCGCGCGGTCGACCTTCTGGAGCACGCCCTCCGCGAGGTACACGCCGAGGTAGAACGCCGTGGCGCCGTCGAAGTCCGAGACCGTCCCCACGGCCGCATCGCGGGCCGCGTCGAGCGCGTGCGATGCCCCCCCGCGGAGCGCGTGGCCGAGGAGCGACGGGATCACGTCGGGGTCGACGGCCGAGAGCCAACGCGCGTGCCGCTCGGCGCCGCGCGCGCCCATTCCGAGCGCCATCTGACGGAGCTTGAACCCGAGCGAGAAGTTCGCGTCAGAGGCCGGCGCGCGCGCCGCGAGGGCGCTCACGAGCGCGCTCAAACCCCGCGACGGAGGGATGCGCCCGAGCACCTCATCTGCGACGAAGGTGGGGTACCCCGCGAGCGTCTCGTCGCCGCCGTCGCCGCCCAGGGCCCCGGTGACGTGGCGCCGCGCGAGGCGCGCGAGGAGCGTCGGGGGGAGGATCGACGAGTCGGCGTGGGGCTCGTCCATCTGGTCGAGCGTGGGCGCCACGAAGTCGACGAGCGCCGAGGGAGAGAGCACCTCGGTGTGGTGGTCGGTGCCGAGGTGGCGCGCGACTAGGGCCGCGTGTTCGCTCTCGTCGAACGACGGGTCTTCGAAGCCGATCGCGAAGGTCTTCACGCGCGGGTGCGTCGCCGCCGCGCAGGCCGCCACGAAGCTCGAGTCGAGCCCGCCCGAGAGGAACACGCCCACGGGAACGTCGGCGACGAGCCTGCGAGACACGGCCCGCGAGACGCGACGGGTGAGCTCCGCGACGAGCTCCCTGGGGTCTCCGCGGAGCTGCGTGCCGAAGCGGGGTGCGTACCAGCGCGCGATGCGGAGTCCGTCGCGCTCGCTCCACGTGGCGTACTCGCCCGCGCCGAGCTTGCGCACGTTGGCGAGGATCGATCGCGGCGCGGGGACGGCCTCGTGCGTGAGGTACTGCGCCACCGCGGCGGGGTCGATGGCGCGCTCGCTGCGCACGCGAGGATGCGCGAGCAGGGCGCGCAGTTCGCTGCCGAAGACGATCCCGTCGGGCGCGCCGGGGCCGCCGAGGGGCGCGTAATACAGCGGCTTCTTGCCGAAGCGATCGCGCGCGAGGAGGAGCGATCGCTCGCGCACGTCCCAGTACGCGAAGGCCATCATCCCGTGGAGGCGCGAGAGCGCCGCGTGGCCCCAGCGGCGGAGCGAGAGCAGCAGCACCTCGGTGTCGCTGCGCGAGCTGAAGGTCTCTCCCTCGGCCTCGAGCGCGCGTCGCGCCGCGTCGAAGTCGTAGATCTCACCGTTGAACGCGATGGCCGCGTCGCCCTCGCGCGTGAGCATCGGCTGCGCGCCCGCGGGCGAGAGGTCGACGATGGCGAGGCGTCGGTGGCCGAGCGCGCAGCCGTCGGTGATCCACACGCCGTCGCCGTCGGGCCCCCGGTGCGCGAGGGTGTCGGTCATCGCGCGCACCGTGGCCTCGTCGGGCCGCGCGCCGCCGGGGAGGGCGATGCCGGTGATGCCGCACATGGTCGCGCTCCGTCAGCTCCGCTTCGCGGCGTCGAAGTTCACGGTCTCTCCGACGAGGTAGGTCTTCTTGCCCTGCGACTCGTGGTAGGTGCGAATGAGCACCTCGCCCAGCAGCCCCATCAAGAGGAGCTGCACGCCGATCGAGAAGAGGAACACCGCGAGGAGCAGCAGCGTCACCGGCTGCACCCACTCGCCCGGGTGGTGGAGCACGTGGCCCTTGATGAACTGCGCGAGCCACACGGCTGCCGACAAGATCCCGCCGAGGCAGAGAAAGAGCGCGGGCTTGCCGAAGAAGTAGATGGGCTTGGTGCTGTATCCGCCGAGGAAGGTCACCGTGAGCAGGTCGAGGAGCACCTTGAAGACGCGCCCGAGGCCGTACTTGCTCTGACCCGCGCGGCGAGGGTGATGGGTCACCTCCATCTCGGTGACGCGCGCGCCGGCCCAGCTCGCGTACACGGGGATGAAGCGGTGCATCTCGCCGTAGAGGCCATAGGGCTCGAGCACCCACTTGCGGTACGCCTTGAGCGTGCAGCCGTAGTCGTGGATGCGCACGCCCGAGACGCGGCCGATGAGCCAGTTGGCGATCACGCTCGGGAGGCGGCGCGTGATGGCCTTGTCTTTACGGTCGCGGCGCCAGCCCGAGACGACGTCGAAGCCCTCGTCGAGGCGCGCGAGGAGCAGCGGGATGTCCTTTGGGTCGTTCTGGAGGTCAGCGTCGAGCGCGACGATGATCGGCCCGCGCGCGTGGTCGATGCCCGCCGCGATGGCCGCGGTCTGCCCGAAGTTCCTTCGGAAGCGGACGACGCGGAGCCACGGGCGCTTCGCGGCGGCGTCGCGGAGCATCGCGAAGGAGCGGTCGCGAGAGCCGTCGTCGACGAGGATCGCCTCGACGGGCTGCGGCAGCTTCACGATCGCGCCGTCGAGCGCGCCGAAGAGCGCCTCGAGCGACTCCTCTTCGTTGAAGACGGGGATCACGAGGCTGATCGCCGGGGTGGCGCTCGCCGTCAGTTCGTGGGGCTCAGAGGTGGGGGCTGGAGGCACGCGCGCGGTGTATCACAGAGACGGTCGCCGGTGCGGCGTCTTCCGTCTGCGTCGCGCGCGCTCAGAGAGAAATCACGTGCCGCACATGCCGGCCTGGGCGCCGGTCACGGACATGGGCTGGATCACGGCGCGGACCGTGCTGAACCCGAGGCCGAGCGAGATGCCGCCGTTGGGGGCCGTGCAGCCCATCGCGTTGCCCGAGGGGTCCTGCACGTCGACGAGCGACTGGAGAACCGTCTGGACGGTGCTGGCGGGGATGCCCGCGGGGAGGAGCGTGCCGAGCATCGCCGCGAGGGGCGCGAGCTGGGCGTAGCCGCCGAGGTTGCCGTTCGAGCCGCGGTCGGGCGTCATGTCGACGCGGAGCTGCGTCCTGAAGAGCGAGAGCGGGATGTTCATGTCCATGATCGGGAGGTTGAACGTGAAGTTCGCGCCGGAGCCCGCGGCGGGAGGGGCCACGCGGAGGCGGCCGTTCACGATGCTGCCCGAGAAGGTGATCTTCGCGCTGTTGAGGTCGCCCGCCGTGTTGAGCGAGGCGTTGTCGACCGCGAAGGTCTGGCCAGGCATCCCGATGTTGGAACAGCTCGCGAACATGGGGCGGCTGATCGGGTACACGCGGATCGTCACGGCGCTGTCGTTGAGCGTCGGGCCGGGGGTGCCGTTGACGTCAGAGACGCGCACGACGATGGCGACCTTGCCCTGCTGAACCTGATCCGCGAGGGTCATGCGGATGTCGGTGCCGAAGCCCTGCACCGTGGCCGCGATCTCGGGGAGCTGGTTGTCGATGCCGCCCTGGCATCCGGTGCCGCCGCGGGCCATGCCCGCCGCGCAGGTGCCGGTGTTCTGGTCGGGGTCCATCGTCGAGAAGAAGTCGGCGTGTCCGCAGGCGGCCGTGCCGCGCATCATCGCGTCGGCGGGGGTCGACTTGAGGTTGTCGAGGTCGAAGCCCGCCACGCCACGCGTGTGGGTCGCGGGCGCGGGGGCCATGCCGTTGGGCATGCCCGCAGCGTTCACGCCCTGGTCGACGGTGATGTTGCTGATCACGTAGTCGAAGGTCTGGGGAGCCGGCGGGGTCGTGCCGCCGCCGCCCGTGTCGTCGCCGCCGCAGCCGACGAGCGAGCCCATCGCGATCGAAAGAAAGGTTGCCGTAAGAGCCGTGCCCATGCGCGTCATCGTGATTGATCTCCTTCAGAAACGAAGTGTGTGAGTCTCGCGCGCGACCGCGCACCTCCGCATCGGCCGTCGCGCAGTTTCGTCCTGCGGCGGGAGGGTTAACATCCCTCGCCCGGGGACATCAATAGTTCGGGGCGCATGTTTCCGTCGAGGCACACGCTTGACGCGCCGAGACGTGGCCTCGCGCACCGGAAAGGTGATCGCGCGCGAGGCCGTGTGCTACGGCCCGAGACGCGATGCCCGACTTCGTCCATCTCCACGTGCACTCCCAGTACTCGATGCTCGAAGGCGCGATCCGCATGAAGGAGCTGTGCGGACGCGTGAAGGAGATGGGCATGCCCGCCGTGGCCCTCACCGACCACGGCAACATGCACGGCGCCATCGACTTCTACAAGAAGGCCAAAGACGCTGGAATCCAGGCCATTCTGGGCTGCGAGATGGGCTTCGGGCACGCCTTTCCCGGCGACAAGCCCGACAAGCACGGGCGCTTTCGGAGCTATCACCTCCCGCTCCTCGCGTCGTCCGAGGAGGGCTACCGCAACCTCATCGCGCTCGTCTCGCACGCCTGGCTCGACGCGGGCGAGGGGCTCTCGGCGCAGTCGAACCTCGATCGCCTCGCGAAGCACGCGAAGGGCCTCGTGGTGCTCACGGGGTGCCTCGGGGGCCTTGTGCCGCAAGCCCTTCTGCAGCAGTCACCCGACCTCGCGCGGCAGATCCTCGGGCAGCTCAAGGAGATGCTCGAGCCCGGTCACCTCTTCGTCGAGCTGCAAGACCACGGGCTCGTCGAGCAGCCCATCGTGAACCGCATCCTCGTCGAGATGGCGAAGGAGATGGAGCTGCCCGTCGTCGCCACCAACGACGCGCACTACCTCCGCCGCGATGACGCCACGGGGCAGCGCGCGCTCACCTGCATCGCGTCGGGCTCCACGCTCGAAGAGGCGCAGTCGACGGGGCACACGTCGGAGGAGATGTTCCTCAAGAGCCCCGACGAGATGGCCGAGGTCTTCTCGGGGCTGCCCGAGGCGCTCTCGAACACGATGCGCGTCGCCGAGATGTGCAAGCTCAAGCTCAAGCTCGGCGAGCCTACGCTGCCGAAGTTTCGCGACGCGTCGGGCCACGTCGTCAACGAGATCGACGACTTCTTCGCGGGCCTCTGCCGCGAGGGTCTCGACAAGCGCTTCGCGACCTTCAAGCGTCAGGGCAAGAACGTCGACGAGAAGAAGTACCGCGACCGACTGGAGCTGGAGATCGGCGTCATCCAGCAGATGAAGTTCCCCGGGTACTTTCTCATCGTGCAGGACTTCATCAACTGGGGGAAGTCGAACGGCGTGCCCGTGGGTCCGGGGCGCGGCTCGGGCGCTGGCTCCATCGTCGCGTATGCGCTCGGCATCACCGACATCGACCCCATCCCCTACGACCTGCTGTTCGAACGGTTCCTGAACCCCGAGCGCGTGTCGATGCCCGACTTCGACGTCGACTTCTGCATGCTCAAGCGCGAGCGCGTGATCGCGTACGTGCGCGACAAGTACGGTCACGACTCCGTCGGTCAGATCGCCACGTTCCAGATCCTCAAGGCCAAGAGCTGCGTGCGCGACGTGGGGCGCGTGCTCGGCATGTCGTACCAGGACGTCGACGCGATCGCGAAGCTCGTCCCCGAGCCCATCCAGGGCAAGACCGTGCCCTTGAAGGAAGCGCTCGAAAAAGAGCCGCGCCTCAAGGCCATGTACGACGAGCAGGAGTCGACGCGCGCCGTCATCGACCTCGCGATGAAGGTCGAGAACCTCAACCGCCACGCGGGCATGCACGCCGCGGGAATCGTCATCTCCGAGGGTCCGCTCTGGGACACCGTCCCTGTGTTCAAGGGCTCCGGCGGCGAGATCGTCACGCAGTACGCGAAGGACGAGGTCGAGGCCGCGGGCCTGGTGAAGTTCGACTTCCTCGGGCTCACGACGCTCACCGTGCTCGACTTCGCGATCGAGATGATCCGAAAGCGGCCCGACGAGATCGCGCGCGTCGCGAAGGGAGGCCATCCGTTTCTCATCGAAGACATCGCCATGGACGGGAAGGACCCCAACCCCGCGCAGGCGAAGCTCGCGCGCGAGACCTTCGAACTCCTCCAGTCAGGCGAGACCACGGGGGTGTTCCAGCTCGAGTCGTCGGGCATGCAGAAGCTCTTCAAAGACCTGCGCCCCGACTGCTTCGAAGACATCGTCGCCGCGGTGGCCCTCTACCGCCCGGGTCCTCTCGGCACGGGCATGGTCGAAGACTTCGTCAACCGCAAGATCGGCAAGGCCAAGGTCGCCTATCCCCACGACGACCTCAAAGACATCCTCAAGGACACCTACGGCGTCATCGTCTATCAGGAGCAGGTGATGATGATCGCCCGCAAGATGGGCGGTTACTCCCTCGGTGGCGCAGACCTTCTTCGACGCGCCATGGGCAAGAAGAAGAAGGAGGAGATGGAGAAGCACAAGGGCATCTTCGTCGAGGGCGCCAGGAAGCTGGGCTACGACGAGGCCAAGGCCGGCGAGATCTTCGACCTCCTCGAGTACTTCGCGGGCTACGGCTTCAACAAGTCGCACTCCGCCGCGTACGCGCTCATCACGTACCAGACGGCCTATCTCAAGCGGCACTTCCCCGTGGAGTTCATGGCCGCGACGCTGTGCTCCGACCTCGGCAAGATCGAGAAGCTCGTGGGCACCATCAACGAGGCCCGCGCGATGGGCATCGAGGTCATGGTGCCCGACGTCAACGAGAGCGACCGGCTCTTCACGGTCATCTACGAGCCCAAGCCCGTGGTGCTGCGAAAGAAGCCCGTGAACCGCATCGAGCTCGACCCGTACCGACCGCGCATCCGCGTGGGCCTCGGCGGCATCAAGGGCGTCGGCGACAGCGCCATCGAGTCGGTGCTCGAAGCGCGCCTCAAGGGACCCTTTCAAGACCTCTTCGACTTCACCACGCGCATCGACCCGCGGAGGGTCAACAAGGGCGTCGTCGAGGCCCTCGTGAACTCGGGTGCCTTCGACAAGACGCTCGAAAAAACAGGCGCGACGCGCGCGCAGGCGTTCGCCGCCATCGAGAGCGCGCTCGAACGCGGCAAGGGGGCCGCGAAGGAGCGTTCGTCCGGTCAGATGGGGCTCTTCTCGATCGCAGAGACGCTCAAGCCCTCGGCGGGCTATCCCGCGGTCGAGCCGTGGGACCTCCTCACGCGGCTCAAGAACGAGCGTGACGCGCTGGGGCTCTACCTCACGGGGCATCCGCTCGATCGCTACGCGGCGGAAGCTGCGAGGCAGGCCACGGTGCTCTCGGCGCAGCTTCAGGAGCGAGAGAACGGCGAGGAGGTCACGCTCGCGGGCGTCATCGAGGGATACCGCGAGAAGGTGCCCAAGTCGGGCGGACGCATGGCCTTCTTCTTCATCGAAGACCGCAGCGGGCGCGTCGAGGCCATCGTGCGGCCGAAGACCTACGACTCGCTCGCCGACAAGATGAAGGAGGGCGAGGCCGTGCTCGTGACGGGCAAGGTCAAGGTCGAGTTCAAGCGCGACGACGAGGGCAACGTCGACGAGGAGGTGCCCGAGGCGCAGCTCACGCGGTCGCTCTCGGTCGAGACCGTGACCCCCCTCGGTGACGCGCTGCGGGCTCGCACGCGCGGCGTCACGTTGCGCCTCAGCGCCGCGAATCTGCTTCAGGTCGAGGTCGCGCGCAGGCGCCTCGAAGACCTGAAGAAGGCGCTCGTCGCGCACCCCGGCAAGTGCCCGGTGAACGCGGTGCTGAAGATCCCCGACGCGGGCGAGGTGGTCGTCGCGCTGCCGAAGATGCGCGTCGATCCGTCGGAGGAGTTCCTCGCGAAGATCGAGCGCATCTTCGGTGAGAAGGTGGCCGAGCTGCGGAGCTGAGGGTCACGGTCTCTTCGCGCCGAAGAGCACCAGGCGGTTGTGGTTGATCGTCACCGGCGCGCCGCTCCAGTCCCCGTACGCGACGCGCACGTCGAGCCCCACGCTCGCGAGGAGCGCCGTGATCTCGGGCAGACCGTAGAGCCGCACCGAGAAGGGCGCGTGACGGACCTTGCCGTCGCGGACCATCATCCGTCGGTCGACGAGGCGGCCCGTGCGAGAGTCGATCGCGTGGCGGTCGATCATCAGGTCGTCGCCGCGCTCGAGCACCGTCACGGGCTGAAGAAAGCGCACCATCCAGTCGCGGTTTCTGAGGTCGAGGCAGAAGCCTCCCTCGGGGCGCAGCGCGCGGGCCATGTTCGAAAGCACCTTCGCGTTCTCGTCGTCGCGGTGCAGGCCGAACGCATCGAAGAGGCACACCGCGGCGTCGTAGGGCTCCGTCGCTTCGAAGTGACGGAGATCTGCGCGCTCGAAGGTCGCGCCGCTCTTCGCGCGTGATGCATCGTCGCGGGCGCGCGTGATGAAGCCCTCCATCATGTCGACGCCGTGCACCGTGTGGCCGCGGCGCGCGAGCTCGATGGCGTGACGGCCGTGACCGCAGCCGAGGTCGAGCACGCGCGAGGGGCGAGGGAGTCGGAGCTCGTACTCCACGCGGTCGACCTGCGCGTCGGTGCTCTCGGCGCGGAGCGTCTCTTCGTAGAAGTAGAGGTAGTCGTCGACGTCGAAGAGCGCGTCGGCGTCGAGCACGTGGGGGTCGATGTTCTGCGTGGTCATCGCGTGGCCGAGAAGTGTGCCGAAAATTTGGCGCGCTGCCCTCTGTTCACGTAACGGGAGTTCACCGAATCCCACGCTTCAAGAAGGACTTCAGGATGACCACAGCGCGAACGTGTACGGTGTGCGGCAAGGGCTTCGAGGTCAGGTTTCGCTTTCAGATCGAGGAGGGGGCCGAGGCGACGAAGTTCTTCTGCTCGCAGAAGTGCCAGCAGTCGCACGTTCGCGGCGCGAAGAGCGAGGCCTGCTGCTCGATCTGCAAGAAGAGCTTCTCGCTGGAGTTCACCTGGCAGGTCTCGGTGAGCGACGCGGGCACCCGCTACGCGTGCAGCGAGCCGTGTCGCGGACGCATCACGAGGGCGACCACGCAGCGCGCGCCCCGACGCATCGCGGTGTTCAACCACAAGGGCGGCACGGGCAAGACCACCACGTCGATCAACGTCGCGGCGGGGCTCGCGGAGGCCGGTCTCAAGACGCTCCTCGTCGACGTCGACCCGCAGGGCAACGTGGGCGTTTCGCTCGGCGTGCGTGGTGAGGCGTCGCTCTATCACATCCTCGTGCTCGGCACCGATCCGCGCGAGGTGGCGATTCCCGTGCGGTCGAACCTCGACATCATCACGGCCAACGAGTCGCTCGCCGCGGCGGAACTCTACCTCGCGGCGCGACCCAACCGCGACCGCGTGCTGCGTGAGCGCATGGCGGGCGCTGACGGCTACGACGCGATCGTGCTCGACTGCTCTCCGTCGCTCTCGCTGCTCAACCAGAACGCACTCTGCTACGCCGACAGCGTGCTGATCCCCGTGTCGTGCGACTACCTCGCGCTCGTGGGCGTGAAGCAGTGCGTGCGGACGCTCAAGGGCGTGCACGAGCACCTCAAGCATCCGGTGCACATCCTCGGCGTGGTGCCGACGTTCTATGACGCGCGCCACAAGCTCGCGCGTGAGGTCACCGAGACGCTGAAGCAGAAGTTCGGCGACCTGTGCCTCGCGCCGGTGCGCGCGAACATGAAGCTCCGCGAGGCCCCCGCGGCCAAGCAGACGATCTTCGAATACGCGCCCGATTCGAACGGCGCAGAGGACTATCGCGAAGTGGTCAAGGCCGTCGTGGCCGCGACGAGGCAGGGCGCGCGCCCGAAGCCCGCGGCGGAGGCCGTCGCGCAGATGGAGGCTGTCTGATGGCTGCGAACACTCGAACGAGCGTCGAGCGCGTGCTCGATGACGACGTGGCCGACGTGCTGCGTGAGACCTTCTTCGCGGCCGACGTGCCCATCGCGGAGTCGGTGGGTGAAGGGCGACGGCGTCCGGGGCCCATGCGGGTGCAGGAGCCGAAGGCGCGTCCCGATCACTACAAGGTGATCTGCATCTCGTTCTACAACGAGGACCTCGACCGGCTCGACGAGACCGTGAAGGAGCTCAAGCGCCGTGGCTTCACGAAGGCGAGCCGCTCGTCGGTGCTGCGCGCCGCGATGATGCAGCTCGACCTGACGAAGATCCCGCGCGGCCTGTAGCACCGCGACGCATGCGAACGATGGCGTCTGGTAGGCTCGGGCCATGAGCTCGACCGCCGCGCGAAAGCCCCGTGTCTCGATCGAGGAGTACCTCGCGATGGAGGCTGTCGCGACGGAGAAGCACATCCTCTGGGACGGCGAGGTCTTCTCCTTCGAGGCGATGTCGGGAGGCACCTTCGATCACAACACCATCTGCGCCAACGTGATCATCGCGCTCGGGAACGCGCTGCGCGGCAGTCGGTGTCGCGTCGTGACGTCAGACCAGAAGGTCTGGGTGCCTCGAAGGGGCGCCTTCGTGTACCCCGATGCGACGGTGCTCTGCGGACGCGCGGAGCCGTATCCGAAGACCACCGACGTGCTCGTGAATCCGGTGCTCGTCGTCGAGGTGCTCTCCGAGGGGACCGAGCGCTTCGATCGCGGCGAGAAGTTCGAAGGGTACCGATCGATCGAGACGTTGCGTCACTACGTGATGGTGTCGTCGCGGAGCGTCCTCGTGGAGCACTACGAGCGCGCGGAGGGCGGCGCCTGGACGCTTCGCACCTATGGCCCCGACGACGTGTTCCCGCTGCGCGCGCCTGACGCGGCGCTCGTCGTGAACGACCTCTACGCGATGGCCTTCGACGACGCCGACGGGTGACGCTTGCCGGGCCTCTCGGCCGCTGCTTCTGAGAGGCGCTCGCTCACCGCGTCGCGCGTGGAAAGGCCATCACCGAAGCGATTTCGGCGCTTCCCATCACGAGCGCGAGGAGCCGTTCGACGCCGAGTGCGTTGCCTGCGCTCGGGGGCATTCCCTCTTCGAGCGCGGCCATGAAGTCTTCGTCGATGGGGTACACGGGGAGCCCCCTCGCGGCCCTCGCGCGCTGATCGGCTTCGAAGCGCGCGCGCTGCTCCACCGGGTCGGTGAGCTCGAGGAACGCGTTGCAGAGCTCTACGCCTGCGACGTAGAGCTCCGTGCGCTCGCAGACGGTGCTGTCGTCGGCGCAGACCTTCGCGAGCGACGCGTGACACGCGGGAAAGCGCGTCAGAAACACCGGGCGCTCACGCCCGAGCATCGGCTCGACCTCGACGGAAAACGCTTCGTAGTAACGCTGCTCATCGCTCGCCGCGAGCGCGATGGGGTCGCGCACCGAGGGGCAGTAGCGCGCGAATGCCTCGCGCATCGTGAGTCGCTCGAAGGGCCCATCGAGGGGCACGCGGAGGTCGCCGAGTGTGATGGTGTGAGGGCTCTCGGTGACGCTCGCGGCGGCCCGCACGATCGACTCGGTGTCGGTCATCATCGCGTCGAGGGAGCGCCACGCGCGATACCACTCCAGCATCGTGAACTCGGGCTGGTGACGGCGTCCGAGCTCTCCCGCACGCCAGCATCGGGCGAGCTGAAAGCAGCGGGGGATGCCGCCCACGAGCAGCCGCTTCATGTGGTACTCGGGCGAGGTGATGAGCCTGCCGAAGAGGGCTCCCTCGCGGTCTGCGACGTCGTAGGCGTCGAGGTGCAGGTCGAGTCCGGGGCAGGGGGCCACCGACGGCGTCTCGACCTCGACGAAGCCCTCCGCGCGGAACCACGCGCGCACCGCGTCGAGCGCTCGCATGCGCAGCGTGAGGCGCGTTCCCATCGACTCGTGGACGATGCGCCGCGTCTCGGTACCCGCGCTGAAGGGCCTGCGCACAGGGCGAAAGACGAGCTCCGTGGAGGTGACGCGGCCCGTGTCGTCGAGCGTGAGGCGCACGAGATCGCCGACCTCCGCGTCATCCGCCGAGAGACCGAAGACCTCGATGGGGGTGATGCCGTCGAGCACGACCGTGCGCGACGCATCGATCGCGAGGACGCGCCCTGCGACGAAGTGAGAAGTCATGTGATTGTCGTCGTGTCGCACGATCGAGTGACGCGCGATCGAGTGACGCAAAATCGAGTCGCGCCCGGTTCGAGCTGGAATCGAGCGCGCCCGCAGCGAGCGACCAAGGCGTACTGGCTCATGTTCCCTTCGGGGTGAATCCACCTTCCGCGGAGCTCCGGGCGTGGCTACGAATCGGTGGCGATGCTGTTCCCGATCGACGACCTGTTGGACGAGGCCGCGTGCTACCGCCTGTTGCTCCAAGCGCTTCACCCCAAAGGCCTGCGCTGCCCAGAGGGGCACGAGCTTCCCGACGATCAAGCGCCCCACGACCGCCACCGCGAGCCCGTGGTGGACTACCGCTGTCGCGCTTGCGGCAAGGTGTTCAATGTGTTCACCAACACGCCGCTCCAGGGAGTGCGCTTCTCGCCCGCGCGCCTGATCATGATCTTGCGTGGCTTCTGCCAGGGCGTCACCACGCTCCACCTCTCGGAGGAGCTCGGTGTCGGCAGACGCAACCTGCTCAAGCTCCGACACCGCGTTCAGGGCATGGCCCTCGAACGCTTTTCCCCCCTGCGCACTGCCCGACCGCATCGTCGAGGCTGATGAGATGTACCAGAACGCAGGAGAGAAGGGGCGACTCCACCCCGACCCCGCGGACCCGCCCCGTCGCCGGGGTCATCACTTCAACGGGCACGGCACCTTCGACAACGATCGTCCTCCCATCCTCGGCGTGATCGGTCGCGAGTCAGGTCTCGTGTTCCTGCGACAGACCTACCGGAGCACGGCGAAGGCGATCGAGCCCGTGGTGTTGCGCGTGACCGCGCCGGGCGCCGAGGTTCACACCGACGAGTGGCACGCGTACGACGACCTGGACGATCGAGGTCGCACACGCTTCTCGGTCAATCACAAACGCAAGGAGTGGGCGCGCGACGACGACGGAGACGGCGTGCGAGAGGTCCACTCCAACACCATCGAGGGCTTCTGGCTCGGGCTCCGCAACTACCTCCGCCCCTTTCGTGGACTCAGCAAGTGGTGCCTCGACCTCTACCTCGCGTTCTATCAGGGCATGCACAACTTCCGGCTCGACTTCCTCGGGTTCCTCGGGCGTCTGCTTGGGCCTGTCACCTCGAAGGGAACATGAGCCAGAGTTTCTATGTAGCCCGGGCCAAGCGCGCCATGCGAACGGCGAACTCCGGGCGACGTACGCACGCTCGACGTCGATCCACGGGCGACGTATGCACGCTCGACGTCGATCCACGGGCGACGTACGCACGCTCGACGTCGATCCACCGGCGTCGCGCGAAACGCGCTGCGCTAGAGCGGTACTCACTCCAGTTTGGGACAAAAGCCCGCATGCTTGAGCCACCCGTACACATCTTCGGGCGTGACCGCGTGAAGAGCGTCCGCTGCCGCATCGACGAGTGCATCCCAGGTTCTCGCCGCGGCCTTCCGCAGCGCCGTCTTCACCTTGGAGCCAGCATTCTCGATTGGGGTCAGGTCCGGCGAATAGGGCGGCAACAATTGGAGCTGCGCACCACGCGCAGCGATCGCGTTCGCCGCTCCCGCAGCCTTGTGCGCGTTGAGGCGGTCGGTCACGACGACGTCGCCGGGATGCAGGCACGGCCCGAGCGTGTCGGTCACGTACGCGGCGAACAGCTCCGAGGTCATCGCGCCGTAGATCACGTTCGGCGCAATCACACCCACGCCCTGACGCACGCCGAACACCAGCGTGATGTTGCTGCGCGTCCGACCTGGAATCGAGCCCACCGCCCGTTCGCCTCGTGGCGCGCGAGCGAAGCGTCGCGTCATGTCGAGGTTGATCCCGAACTCGTCGACGAAGACGCGCGTCGCGGAATCGCAGGTGGCTTGCTCCGCGCGGAACGCGGCTCGGGCCTGGACGACGTCGGGCCGGTCGCGCTCGTCCGCGTGGAGCGTCTTCTTTTTCGGGTGAACTGCGCTTTCCGCAGGGCGCGACTGACCGCCGCTCGACTGGTCTTGATGTGGCACTCCTGTTCGAGCCGGTCGCGGAGTTCATCGAGCGTCGCATCATCGTGTTCGCCAACGAGGCGACAGAGCGTGTGGAGTCGGTCGCCCGAAATCGTCGCGGCGACGCCTCCGCCGTGTGCACGAGGGGCGACCCCTCCGGTCGAACGCATCAGGCCCAGCCAATTCTCGACCGTGTTTTTGGCGAGGGTGAACAGGTCCGCGAGCTCGCGGACCGAGCCGACCCCAGCCTTGTACGCATCCACGACGCGCTCGCGGAGGTCGGTGCTGTATGCGCGCATGACGCGCCTCCTCCAGAAACGATATGCCAACCGCGCGCCAACCGCGTACCAGACTCATGTGATCGCCGCTCTA
>JBPOHC010000420.1:0-3325 GCA_052035985.1 Myxococcota bacterium
TGCGTATTCCGGGCGCACCTGGGCACCGATTCCGATCGCACGTGGGCACTGATTCCGGCCTGACGTGGGCATCGTTCCGGAGCACTCGGGCACCGTTCCGAGGCGACGTGGGCACGGTTCCGACGGACCTGGGCACCGTTCCGCTGCACCTGGGCAGACCCGTGCGCGGAGTTTGACGCGCGCGCAGCTCACCCCCTCAACAGGGAGCTGTGCGCGCTGCTGGCCCACCGGCCCCGCGGGGCGGCGACGACAGCGATGGTCGTGACGAAGGACGCCTCGATGCACCGCAGCGGTGCCACGAGGCTGGATGTCGGAGCGAGCATCGATGAGACAGATTCGAGAGGTTCTTCGGCTGCACCACGAGTGCGGCCGCACGCAGCGCGAGATCACCGTCGCCGTCGGGCTCTCCAAGGGCGCCGTCAGCGCCTATCTCGAGCGCGCCAAGGACGCGGGCATGACCTGGGAGCAGGCCCGCGACATGACCGATCACGACGTCGAGGCGCGCCTGTTCCGAAGCCCCGGCGTCAACGAGCCCGCCGCGAGGGCGCCCATCGACTTCGCGTGGGTGCACCGCGAGATGCGCCGCAAGGGCGTGACCCTCCAACTGCTCTGGGGCGAGTACGCCGAGAGCGTGCGCAGCTCCGGCGGCGGCAACCGGGCCTACCAGTACAGCCAGTTCTGCGAGGTCTACGCGACCTGGCGGCAGACGCTCTCGCCGACGATGCGGCAGACCCATCGCGCGGGCGAGAAGCTCTTCCTCGACTACTCGGGCAAGCGCCCCGAGCTCGTCGACCCCGAGACGGGCGAGGTGCGCGAGGTCGAGCTCTTCGTCGCCGTGATGGGCGCGTCGAGCTTCACCTTCGCCGAGGCGACGCTCACGCAGCGCCTGCCTGACTTCATCGGCTCGGTGGTGCGCGCGCTGGAGTTCCTCGGCGTGGTGCCCGAGGTGCTGGTGCCCGACCAGCTCCGCAGCGCCGTCTCCAAGCCCTGCCGCTACGAGCCCGAGATCAACGCCACCTTCGCCGAGATGGGGCGTCACTACGGCTGCGCGATCATCCCTGCGCGCCCGCGCAAGCCCCGCGACAAGGCCGCCGTCGAGGCGGGCGTGCAGCTCGCCCAGCGGTGGATCCTCGCGTGTCTGCGGCACGAGCGCTTCCACTCGCTCGACGCGCTCAACGGGCGCATTCGCGTGCTCCTCGACCGGCTCAACGCGCGCCTCTTCCAGAAGCGTGAGGGCTCTCGTCGCACGGCCTTCGACACGATCGACCGGCCGGCGATGAGCCCGCTGCCGCCGAGGCGCTTCGAACTCGGCGAGTGGAAGCTCGGGCTCGCTGTCGGCATCGACTACTGCATCGCCTTCGACCATCGCGTCTACAGCGTGCCCGTGGCGCTGATGGGGCAGCACGTCGACGTGCGCGCGACGAGCACGATGGTCGAGGTCTTCCACGAGGGTGGCCGCGTCGCGCTGCACGCTCGCTCTCACGGGCCCAAGGGGCACGCGACGATCGACCCCGCGCATCGTCCGAAGTCGCACCGCGAGTACGGCGATTGGCCTCCCGAACGGATGATCGCCTGGGGCCGCTCGATGGGCGCGAGCGTGGGCGACCTCATCGAGGCGATGCTCACGCGAGACGCGCGCCCCGAGCTGCGTTACCGCGCCGCGCTCGGGGTGCTGCGGCTCGGGAAGACCTACGGCCACGGGCGCCTCGACGCCGCGTGCCGTCGCGCGCTGGGCCTGGGCTCGCCGAGCTATCGCAGCGTCGCGGGGATTCTCAAGCACGGCCTCGATCGCGTCGTCTCCGCGGCGACGCGGCCGACGACGACCACGACACGCGCGACCACGAACGCCGCCGAGCAGGTGCGCGGCGGCCGCTACTTCGACCGGGAAGAGGAGGACGACGATGACGCATGAAGAGACGATCCAGAAGCTCATGGAGCTGAAGCTGATGGGGATGGTGCTGCTGCTGCGTGAGTGGCTCGCGGGGCCGCCGACGCACGGGCTGACCTTCGAGGAGCAGCTCGCGCTGCTGGTCGATCGCGAGTGGACCGAGCGCAAGAATCGGCAGACTGCGCGGCGGATCAAGGACGCGCGGATGTCGGTGCAGGCCACGTTGGAGGACGTGTGGAGCGACCCGTCGCGGGGCCTGGAACGATCAGTGGTGCGGACGCTCGCGACGGGTCAGTGGATCCGCGCGAAGCAGAACGTGATCGCGACGGGCCTGACCGGGACGGGCAAGAGCTACCTCGCGACGGCGCTGGCGCACGGGGCGTGTCGACAGGGCTTCCGAGCGCTGTGCGTGAGGGCGCCGCGGCTGGTGCAGCAGCTCGGGATCGCACGCGCCGACGGGACGTACCCCGAGGTGCTCTCGAAGCTGGCGCGGGTGAACGTGCTGGTGATCGATGACTTCCTGATCTCTGCGATGAGCGAGACGGAGAAGCGCGATCTGCTGGAGGTGCTGGAGGATCGCTACGGTCACACGTCGACGGTGATCACGTCGCAGGTGCCGACGCGGGGCTGGCACGACGCGCTGGGCGACCCTACGGTTGCGGACGCGATCTGCGACCGGCTGGTCCACAACGCCCACGTGATCGCGCTGCGGGGCCCCTCGATGCGAAAGAAGAAGGGCATGGGGTCCGAAGGAGGGAACGAGGTCGAGGAGACGAAACACACCTGACCATCGCGCGTCGCTGCGCTCCGACGGGATCAGACCTCGTCGCTTCGCTCCGATCGTGCCCAGGTGCTCCGGACACGTGCCCACGTGCGAGCGGACTGGGTGCCCAGGTGGGCCGGAATACGCACCCTCGGCGTAGATCTCCGACCGATCGCGCGCGATCACCTCCACGCTGGGATGCTCCCGGAGCCACGCCGCGAAGCTCTCGCTCGATCGCTCGGGGAGCAGGGCCACGGGCTCGCGCCGTTCGAGGTCGACGAGGATCGTGCCGTAGGTGTGTCCCTTGCGCCAAGCCCACTCGTCGACGCCGATCACGCGCGGGGCCGGGATCGTCGGCGTGGGCGCGCGGCGTACCTCACGTAGCACCGTGTCGGCGCTCGCCGTCGCGCCGAGGAACGGCAGCAGCCCCGCACCGGCCTCGCCGCCCAGCGCCGCGCCGACGCGCGCCACCAGATCCGTCATGCGTCGGGTGCGCCGCGCGTAGGGCCGCACGAGGAGAGGAAGACGCTCCGTGAACGTCCTGCGGGCGCACCGCGCGGCGTCGCAGCGGAACCGACGGATCTTGACAGCGTGTTTGATGCTTGGGACGTGCTAAATTAGGCGAACTATGGAGAGAAAGCCCTACCCCTCGGATTTGAGCGACGCGGCGTGGG
>JBPOHC010000759.1:0-2306 GCA_052035985.1 Myxococcota bacterium
ACGTTCTCGAAGATGAGCAGCGGCGGCAGGTCACTCGCCCACGTGGCGAGCATCAGGTCGACCCACACGAGCAGGAGCTTGTTCATCTCCTGGTAGGTCTCGGTCTCGGCCTTCTCGTTGCCGAGCAACCCCGACGCTCCCTTGCACGGCGGCGACGAGAAGACGACGTCGGGCACCTGGTGCTGGCAGTACTGGCGCAGCGCCTGGGGAGTGACGTCGCGCATGTCGGCGACCATGCAGGGCACGCCGGTGAACATCTTGAAGTCGCTGGCGCCGGCGTCGTCGATGTCGATGCCGCCCATGATGTCGAACGAGCCCTCGAGCCCGAAGCGCTCGACGGAGGCGCTGGCCTCCTTGAAGCCGAGCGGGCCGCCGCCGCTGCCGCAGTATGGGAAGAGCACCTTGTAAGTGCGCCGCTTCGTGGGAGCGTTCATCGCGCCTCTCCGGGCTGCGTCGCACAGGCACGGCACGCGTAGGTCACGCGCCGCTCACGCGTCGCCGTCTTGTGCCCGCACTCGAGCGTGACGAGCCACGACGACGAGGCGTCAGCGACTTCGACCGCCGAGACGAGGCTGCGGAGCGGCGGGGCGAGGAACGCGAGCAGCTCCTCGAGCGACGCGCAGAGCCGGTCGGCGCAGAGCAGCATGAGCTCGGGCTCCTGGTGATCGGCGAGCAGCGCCACCGTGTGCTTGCCTGCACCCGCGGCCCACCCCAGCTCGAGCGCCGCGCTTCGTCCGCACGGCTGGGCCATCACGACGGTGTCGGCCCACTTCATCGCGTCGAAGTCGCTCTTGAACCCGGCCTGGGCGATCGGATGCGCGAGGACCTCACGCGTCCTTGTCGCCGACCACGGCGGGGACTGCGGCGTCACCTGTCTCCACCGGAAGTCCGTGCGCGAGGGAGGATTGCGGAAGTCGTAGACCTCGTGCCCCTGAGCACGAAGCGCGGCGAGCACGTCGGGCTGCTGCTCGTTGCGCCAGGAGCTCGCGAGGTAGATGCGCCGACTCATCGCGCGGCTCCCTTCTCGCCCGCGCGGCCAACGGTCCAGACGGTGACCTCGATGCCGTGACGCCTGCCGAGGTTGGCCTCTTCGCACGCGAGCCCGAGGGCCTCACACGCCGCGGCGACGGCGCGCGCGATGGGGGCCGTGAGGGAGCCCGACACGCGTCGATCGGGCGCGTTGATCCAGAAGACGGGCGCGTCGACGCCAGGCGGCAGACGCAAGCTCTCGATGGCCTCGGGCGAGAGCTCGTCGACGAGCCCCTCGGGGATCTCGACGACCACGGGCAGCGTGTCGGGCTCTGGAAACGCAGGCGTCTTCGCGTCGTGTGCGACCTCTCGCTCCTGCGAAGTCTCGGCGCTCTCTTCGCGGTGACCCTGGAGCTTCGCGCGGAGCTCATCGGCCGCGCGCTGCACGCTCGCGGGCACGATGGGGAGCGACGTCTGACGCGGGGCGCTGTTGCGTTCGCTGAAGGGGAAGGTCACCTGCGCCGGGGGATCGCTCGGATAGAGTTCCTGCCCCTGCTCGGCGATGACGGCGCGGGCGACGAGCTCTCCGTCGCGCTCGACGTTGATGACGACGCGCGCGGAGGTGCGCTGCTCGATGCGGACGACGGCGCCGGGGTATCGCACGGCGCGCTGCAAGGGGTCGCTCGGGAGCACGAGCGGCGCGTGCGTGGCGCGTGCGCCGAAGTCGCGGGGTGGTTGCCAGAGGCCCGGTTCGAGGCTCTTGAAGTCGAGCCGATGGGGGAGCGGAGACTGATCGCTTCGAAGCACCTCGACGCGGCCCGTGGAGGCGATGGTGACCGTGTCGTTGTCGTCGCGGTCGAGGCCGCGCAGGAGCTTCACCAGCTTCTTCACGCTCTTGTGCGAGACGGTGCCGCGCGCGAGGCACCACGCGTTCTTCGGCAGGAAGGCCATGTGGCACCGCACTGCGTCGTGCGCCGCGATGACGGGAACGCCCAGCTCGTCGACGTCGAAGACCACCACCGAGAAGGGGCCCTCCTTGGGGCAGGCGATGAGGACGAACTCCAACGCGAGCCGCAAGGCCTCCGCGCTGAACGCCACCATTGCAGCCGCTGCGAAGGAGATCATCGAGCTCAGCGAGAGCGGCGTGCTCTCAGACGCGCGCTGCGTGATGCTCGTCGTGGTGCTCGCGCTCGGTGCTGCGCTCGTCGTCGCGCCGGGCGCAATGCTGACCGTCGGCGTGGTGAGCTCCTGCGGCGCGGCGGTGCGCGGCGCGGCGCTCGCCTGGGTGGTTCGCTTCGAGGGCTTCTTCGCGTTGCCCGACTTCGGCTTGTTCTTCT
>JBPOHC010000982.1:0-5480 GCA_052035985.1 Myxococcota bacterium
CGGCGTTTCCGTCCGGTGCGTCGCTCGCGAGGCTCACGCGCTTCAAGCTCGATCTCAACCTCGCGACGGTGGCGACGGGCAACCTCCACGACCAGACCTTCGCGCTCGTCGAGTGGGCCGAGGCCAAGGGACGCCTGCGTGACCTCATCGCGGGCGCGCGGCAAGAGAACCCCGGCAATCCCACGCTCGCGGCCTTCGCGATGTCGTTGGGCGTCGACGTTCCGCGCGACGTGGCGAACGTCGCACCGCCCGTGCGTGAGACGCTGACGATCACGCGTGAGGTCCGCGAGGTGCTCGAGGGGCTCTACGACAATCGCGACGCCGCGCGCAGGCTCGCGACGGAGGCGGGGATCTCCGTCAATCGCGTGGACTTCTCGGGCTCCATGCAGGTCGTGTGGTTCAACCTGCTTCAGGAGGCAGAGAAGAGCGGACAGATCGGCGCGCTCGTCGCGGAGGCGCACGCCGACCGCCCGGAGCACCCCGCGCTCGCTCGCCTCGCGCAGCGCTTCGCCCCGTCGTCGACGGCTGCGAGCTGGACCACGTCGACGGTGTACGACGCGCTCTCGACGCTGCTCCCTGCGCAGTTCGAAGAGCTCGTGTTCAGGCTCGCGGTGCCTTCGCACTTCATGCCTGGCGCCACCGCGCCGCTCGCGGACCGCGCGGTCGCGCTCGTGCGGATCTTCGAACAGCAGGGTCGCCTCGGCGAGGTCGTAGAGGGCCTTGAGCGGCTCGGCGTGCGCCCCGCGAGGGGCTGAGTCCTTCGCTCGATTCGTCGCGTTCTTCGGGGCGACGTTCGCTTGATTGCCCGCGGTCGAGACCTGCGATACTCCGCGCCCGATGCAGCCCGGAGACGTCATCGCCGGACGCTTCGCCGTCGAGGCTCTCGCCGGTCGCGGCGGGATGGGCGCCGTCTACCGCGCCAGCGACTCCGTCACGGGGGAGCGCGTCGCGATCAAGGCTCTCCGCGGCGAGGTCGACCTGCGCGAGCGTGAGCGCTTCGTCCGAGAGGCGATGGTGCTCTCGCGCGTCTCGCATCCCAACGTGGTGCGCTACGTCGCGCACGGCGTGACGGACTCGGGCGAGCGCTACCTCGCGATGGAGTGGCTCGAAGGCGAGGACCTCCACGCGCTCCTCCGGGCGGGGCCGCTCGGCGTCGACTCGACGGTGGCGCTCCTCCACGGCGTCGCGAAGGGCCTCGCGGCGGTGCACGCGCTCGGCATCGTGCACCGCGACCTCAAGCCTCGGAACCTCGTGATCCCCGACGGCGACGTGGCGCGCGTGCGGCTGCTCGACTTCGGCATCGCGCGCTGGGACGACGTCATGAGCGCCATGACCCGCACCGGCCACATCGTCGGAACCCCTGGATACATGGCCCCTGAGCAGGTTCGCGGTGAGCGCGACCTCGACCCGCGCGTCGACGTGTTCGCCCTCGGCTGCGTCGCGTTCGAGTGCCTCACGGGACGCCCCGCCTTCGAGGGCGACGGGGCCATCTCGGTGCTCGCCAGGGTGCTCTTCGAAGCGCCGCCGAAGATCCGCGCGGCGCGTCCCGAGGCGCCCGCAGAGCTCGAGGCGCTCGTCGAGCGGATGCTCTCGAAGGAGCGGGCGCTGCGTCCGTTCGACGGCGCAGAGGCCGCAGCGTTGCTCGCGGAGGTCGGCGCGCCGAGCACCATGCTCGCGGGCACGCCGGACCTGCGCGACGAGGCCATCACGCGCCGTGAGCAGCGCGTCTGCTGCGCGGTGCTCGCGACTTCGAACGATCGATCGGGTGACGCGTCGTGGCGACGTGAGCTCGAGGTGATCGCGTCTGCGACGGGGCAGGACGCGCGCGTCGAGTCGCTGGTCGAGGGCTCGTCGCTCGTGGTGATGACGGGTGACGGCGCCGCGAGCGACCTCGCCGCGAGGGCGTGCCGCTGCGCGCTCGCGCTGCACGCGGTGGCGCCGGGGCTCACGCTCTCGGTGTCGACGGGGCGCGGCGAGGCCGAGGGGTCGAAAGTGACCGGAGAGGTCGTCGATCGCGCCGCGGCGAGGTCGCGCGCGGCGAAGCGGAGGAGCGCGTTCGCTGCGGGCGCGGTGTATCTCGACGACACGACGGCGAACCTCCTCGACGCGAGCTTCGACGTGAGGGAGCGCGACGAGGGGTGGGTGCTCCTAGGCGAGGGCGAGCCGGTCTCCGCGGGGCGGACCGTGCTCGGACGCGCGGTTCCGTTCGTGGGGCGAGACCGCGAGCTCGGCGCGCTCAACGCGGCCTGGGGCGAGTGCGTCGAGGAGGGCGTCGCGCGCGCGGTGCTGGTCACGGCGCCCGCGGGGGCTGGCAAATCGAGGCTCCGTCGCGAGTGGCTCGGCGCGCTGGCGAGGCGCGGTGACGACGCGCGGGTACTCCTCGGACGGGGCGACGCGATGCGGTCGGGCGCGCCCTACGGGATGCTCGCGTCGGCGCTGCGCCGCGACGGCGGGCTGCACGAGGGCGCGACGGCGGGCGAGCGAGAGTCGAGGCTTCGCGCGTGGGTCGCGCGCACCGCGGAGGGAGAGCCCGCGGCGCGGCTCACGGCCTTTCTCGGCGAGCTCGTGGGCGTGCGTCTCTCGATCGACGACGTGGAGCTCCGCGCCGCGAGGGCCGACGCGCGGCTCATGAGCGATCAGGTGCGGCGCGCGTGGGAGACGTGGCTGCGGACGCAGTGCGAGGCGCGGCCCGTGGTGCTCGTGCTCGACGACCTCCAGTGGGGCGACGTCCCGTCGGTGACGCTCATCGACGCGGCGCTCAGGAACCTCCGCGATCGTCGGCTCCTCGTCGTGGCCTTCGGGAGGCCCGAGGTGCGCGAGGTGTTCCCCGCGCTGTGGCGCGAGCGCGCGGTGCATGAGGTCGCGCTCGGGGACCTCACGCGGCGGGCCTCGGAGCGCATCACACGCGCCGTGCTCGGTGACGACGTCTCGCACGCCGAGGTCGATCGCATCGTGAGCCTCTCGCAGGGCAATCCGTTCTACCTCGAAGAGATGCTCCGCGCGGCGGGCGAGGGGCGCGGCGACGAGCTCCCCGCGAGCGCGCTCGCGATGGCGATGGCGCGCCTCGACGCGCTGCCCGCGGAGTCGCGCCAGGCGCTCCGCGCGGCGAGCGTGTTCGGCCGCGTGTTCTGGACCTCCGCCGTCGCGCGGCTCGTCGGCGCCCGCGAGGCCCTGACGCTGCGAGAGCGCCTCGACGACCTCTCGCAGCGCGAGGTGATCGAGCGCCGCGCCGAGCGCCGCTTCGCCGAGCACGACGAGCTCGCCTTCTGCCACGACCTCGTGCGCGAGGCCGCCTACGCGACGCTCACGGAAGCGGACCTCGCGCTCGCGCATCGCCTCGCCCTCGAGTGGCTCGAAGACGCTGGCGAGGCCGACGCCCTCTCGCTCGCCGAGCACGCGGAGCGGGGCGGTGAGCGCGCGCGCCGTGACCCTCTTCGAACGCGCGGCGACGCGAGCCCTCGAAGCCAGCGACCTCGGCGCCGCCGTCGCGCGGGCCGAGCGCGCGGTGGCCCTCGGCGCGTCGGGGAGCGCCCTCGGCGCGCTGCGGTTCATTCAAGCCGAGGCGCATCGGTGGCGGGGCGAGCCCGAGCCCGCGATGACCTGCGCCCTCGAAGCCGCCTCGCTGCTCCCGCGCGACGACCCCCGCTGGTACGCGGCGCTCGCGGGCCTGGGCGTGTCAGACCTCCAGCGCGGTGACGGCGCGCGCTTCGAATCGCTCGCCCGTGAGCTCTGCGCCGCCCCCGCCGACGCGGGGCTCGAGCGCGCGCAGGTGATCGCCGTCGCGAGGCTCGCGCAGCAGGGCGTGCTCGCCGGTCGCCGGGAGGGCGTCGCGAGCCTCCTCGCGTGGATCGACGCGTACGAGGCGCGGCGCGAGATCGACGACCTCGCCGTCGCGGCGTGGCTGCGCGAGGTGCGGGCGTTCACCGCGATGTACGACGGCGATCCCGCGAGCTGCGCTCGCCTGCTCTCAGAGGCGATCGAGCGGAGGGTTCGTCTGGGCGATCGGCGCGCGGCCTCGACGGCGCGCATGAACCTCGGCTTCGCGCGCATCGAGCTCGGCGACCACGGCGGCGCCGAGGCGGTGTTGCGCGAGGTGATCGACGTGGCCGACGAGCTCGGGCTCACGGCCCTCTCGGCCGACGCCAAGCAGAACGTGGGGCTGGCGCAGCTCCGTCGCGGCGCGCTCCGCGAGGCGCGCGAGACGCTCTCGGAGGTCGTGGCGTTCAGCCGCGCGCGCGGCCTCGTGCGGGGCGAGGGCACGACGCGCACGTACCTCGCGCAGACCCTTGCGGCCCTCGGCGAACTCGACCGGGCGGAGCGCGAGGCGACGGCCGCCGTCGAGACGCTGGCGCCGTCGCCGCCGCGGCGCGCGTACGCGCTGGCCTCGCTCGCGCAGATCAGGCTACAGCGCGGGTCCGCCGGTGCGGCGCTGGCGCCGGCGCGCGAGGCGATGGACGTGCTCCGCGCCCTCGGCGGGCTCGACGAGGGCGAGGCGATGGTGCGTCGGGTCTGGGCCGAGGCGCTCCGTGAGACGGGTGACGTCGAGGGGGCGAAGGCCGCGATCGCGGAGGCGCTGCGGAGGCTCCGCGCGCGGGCGTCGCGAATCGCGGAGGCGTCGGATCGGCGGGGTTTTCTGGAGCGCGTCGACGACAACGCCCGCACGCTCTCGCTGGCATATCGGTGGGGCGTCGAGGGTTGAGCGGGGGGTCAGCGCCGCGCGCTTTCGGGCGCGGACAGGCGTCGTGGTGTGATACCTGAACGGATGATGTTCGAGGAGATGCGATGAGCCGACGGTCAGGGGCCGACGATCGAGGTTCGTCGGGTGCGTCGCTCGCGGGCTCGGTGTTCGCGGGGCAGTGGCGCGTCCTGAGGAGGCTCCGCGCGGGCGGATCGCTCTACGCCGCGGAGCAGGTGTCGACGGGGCGTCCGTGCGTGCTGCGGGTGCTCGACCCGGCGCTCGTGGCCGACGACCGCGGGCGCGTGGGCTTCGAAGCGGCGTGCGCGCAGCGCGCGAAGATCGCGAGCGACCACGTGGTCGACCTCCTCGACGCGGGGATCGATCGAAAGTCGGGCGCTCCCTGGTTCGCGCTGACCTTCGTCGACGGTGAGACCCTCGCCGTGAGGGCCGCGAGGCCGATGCCCTTCGATGACGTCCACGAGGCCCTCGCGCAGCTCGCGCACGGCCTCGACGCCCTCGGCGCTGCGGGCGTCGCGGGCGTGTCGGTGACCGCGTCCGACGCGCTCGTCGCGAAGAGCCGTTACTCGGGGAGCCCTTTCTCAGTGGTGATTCCCGACGTGTGGGTAGGCGCGTGGGCGGCCTCGGGGCCCAAGAAGGGATCGAAGCGCGAGGACGCCGCGGAGCGGACCGCCGCGGTCGACATGGCCGCGTTCGCGCTGGTGGCCTTTCAGCTCCTCACCGCGAAGGAGTACGGCGACGACGCCGCGTCGGGCCAGGCGACCCCGAGCGAGCGCGCGGAGGA
>JBPOHC010000902.1:0-29886 GCA_052035985.1 Myxococcota bacterium
GGCCACGGCGCGCTCGGTGTCGTCGGTGCCGCAGTCGTCGACGACGATCGCCTCCCAGCGGTCGAAGTCCTGCTGCGCGAGGCTGCCGAGCACGCGCGGCATCATCGAGGCGCGGTTGTACGTGGGCGTGATGACGGTGAAGAACGGGCGCTCGTCGGCGGTGCTCATCGGGTCTCTCGGGGTGCGACGCGGTGCTTCGGGTGGCGGAGATCGCCCTATACCCGCAGCGTCCGTTGCGTCTACAGCGTCGCGGCGTTCGAACTCAGCGGTGCCGCGCGCGCCAGCCTTCGAGCACGCGCTCGACGCCGTCGAGAAAGCGCTTCGCCACGGCGTCGGCCGAGAACGCGCGGGCGCGCACCATCCCGAGGCGGCTCATCTCAGCGCGCCGCGCGGGGTCCTCCGCGAGCGAGGCGATCGCGCGGGCGTAGCCGTCGACGTCGCGCACCTTCGCGTAGGCCGCCGCGTCGCCGCCGCACTCGGTGTTCTCGGGGATGTTCGAACAGAGCCCCGGCACGCCCATCGCCATCGCCTCGATGAGCGACTGCGGCATGCCCTCGTAGCACGAGGGGAGCATGAAGAGGTCGGCGCCCTTGAGCACCCGCGTCGCGGGCAGTCGACCGGGGAAGCTCACCGGCGCGCGCAGCTCTCGCGCGAGGGCTTCGAGGCGCTCCTTCTCGGGGCCTTCGCCCGCGATGACCATGCGCACGGGGCGAGACTTCGAAGCGATCGTGACGGCCCGCACGGCGTCGTCGAGGGCCTTGAGCGGGATGAGCCTCGCGAGCGCCACCACGGCGAACTCGTCGGGCGCGAAGCCCAGCGCGGCGCGGGCCTCCTCGCGCGAGGGGCCCTTCGTCGGGTCGAACTCCGCGAGGTCGACGGTGTTCGTGATGACCTCCATGCGATCTGCGGGGACGCCGAGGCCGTCGACGTAGGCGCGCATGGCCTTGGTCGAGACCGCGAAGTGGTGCTCGGCGAGGCGCGCGGTGGCCGCGTCGGCGAGGCGCGTGGCCTGGTAGCGCAGCGTGCTCATGCGCACGTGCTCGCGGTTCTCGGCGGCCCACACGGAGGTCTGCACGGTGGTGACCGAAGGGGTCCCCGCGACGGCCGCGGCGGTGCGGCCGACGATGTCAGAGAAGACGAGCTGCGTGTGGACGACGTCGACCTCGCGCGCCATGCGCACGGCCGCGGCGAGGTTGCGCTTGCCGACGCCGATCTCGGCGCGGCGCACGTGGTTGCGCACCTGCTCTTCGAAGCCGTTGCCCGAGACGAACGTGAGGAGGTGGTTCTCTACGCCGAGCGCGTCGAGCGGCCCGAGGAGGTTCGCGAGGTGTCGCTCAGCCCCGGCGGGTCGCAGCGAGTTGATGACGTGGAGGATTCGCATCGGCGGGTCGTGGGAGAGGGCGTGTACCTGCCGTGTGGCGCGGCGCCGCGCGGACGTTCATTCGAAACGTTCAGGCGGACGCGTCGAGCGGTGGTTGGGAATCTAACGAATTCACTCGGCGCGTGGCAATGACGCTCGCAGCCCTCGCGCGGCGCGTCGTGCGTGCCGCAGCGAAGACAGCCCCGCGAGGCGGCAAAGTCTGCGAGACTGGCGGCGCCACCATGAGAGGATTTTATTGTGACGGCGAGGGCCTCCGACTGCGCCGCGACCTCCCGCCCGCATGTCCGCGCGAGGGCGAGGTGGTCCTCGCGGTGCGCGCCGTCGGGATCTGCGACACCGACCTCCAGATCGCGCGGGGCTACATGGGCTTTCGCGGCGTGCTCGGGCACGAGTTCGTCGGCGTCGACGCGCGCGGCGACCGCTACGTCGCGGAGATCAACAACGCGTGTCGGCGCTGCGAGACCTGCCTCGCGGGGCGCCCGACGCACTGCCCGACGCGCACGGTGCTCGGCATCGTCGGTCACGACGGCGCGATGGCCGACGACGTGACCGTTCCGCGCGAGAACCTCCACCGCGTGCCCGACGCGGTGAGCGATCACGAGGCGGTCTTCGTCGAGCCCCTCGCGGCGGCCTTCGAAGTGCTCGAGCAGGTGCGCGTTCGCGGTGACGACCGCGTCGCGGTGCTCGGCGACGGCAAGCTCGGGCTGCTCACGGCGTGGGTGCTCCGCGGCGCGACGGAGCGCGTGACGCTCATCGGGCGGCACCGGCACAAGCTCGCGCTCGCGGGCGACGCGATCGCGCAGCGCACGACGGACGAGGCCGCGGCGCTCTCGCGGAGCTTCGACGTGGTGGTCGACGCGACGGGCTCGGCGACGGGCCTCGCCGACGCAATCAAGCTCGCGCGCCCCCGCGGGACCGTGGTGCTCAAGACCACCGTGGCGGGCGAGCACGCGCTCTCGCTCGCGCCCGTGGTGATCGACGAGCTCACGCTGGTGGGCTCGCGCTGCGGGCCTTTCGAGAAGGCCATCGAGGCGCTCGAGACGAAGCGGGTCGACGTGCGGCCGCTCGTGTCAGAGGTGTTCTCGCTCGACGAGGCCGAGGCGGCGTTCGCGTGTGCGGGGCGCAAGGGCGTGGCGAAGGTCGTGATCGACGTGTCGCGCGGGGGCTGAGCGGTGCACCTCGCACACCTGCGCTACGTGCAGGCCATCGCGAAGCACGGGAGCCTCTCGGCCGCGGCGCGCGCGCTCGGCGTCACGCAGCCCACGCTGACGGGGGCGGTGAAGAGCCTCGAGGCGGAGCTCCGCACGATGATCGTTCACCGGGGGCGCGACGGCGTGCGGCTCACGGCGGCGGGCGAGGCCCTGGTGCGCCACGCGGGCGAGGTGCTCGCGTCGGTCGAGCGCATGGAGCACGAGATCCGCGGGCTCGAGGGTGACGAGCAGGGGCGCTTCGTGCTCGGGTGCCACGAGTCGCTGGGAGCCTATTTTCTACCGGGTTTCATGCGCGTCTTTCTCGACGCGTCGCCGCGCATCGAGCTCACGCTGTGGAACGGCACGACGGCCGCGGTGCGCGACGCGGTGCTCTCTCGCGACGTGCACTACGGGCTCCTCGTGAACCCCATGCCCCACCCCGACCTCGTGCTCGTGAAGCTCTTTCTCGACGCGATGGATTTCTTCGTCTGCGTCGACGAGCCCGAGCTCGCCTCGCGCGACGAGGCCCTCGACCGGCTGCGGCGGGGACCGCTCGTGTACTCGGGGCGCGTCTCGCAGTGCCAGGAGCTCATCCAGCGGCTGAGCGGCGAGAGCACGCTGCCCGCGCGCACGCTCTCGTGCGGCGACCTCGAGCTCGTCAAGAGCCTGACGCTCGCGGGGATCGGCGTGGGTGTGCTCCCGCGGCGCGTGGCGGGCTACGGGGGCCACGGGAGGCTGCGTCGGCTGCACCCGGCGCTGCCGAACATCCCCGACACGATCTACCTCGCGTGGCGCGAGGACCTGCACCGCACGACGGCCGCGACGCGCCTCAAGGACTCGCTGGTCTCCTACGGCCGCGCGATGCCCGACGCCTGACGGCGCTTCGCGATGGCGCGTCTCGACCGTTGCGGAGAGGTGCGCCGCGGCGATAGCGTCGCCCCGATGCGCCCACCGCCCCTGCCCCATCAGATCGTCGTGCTCGAACGCGTGCTCGAGCGAGCCTCGGAGGACGACCGGTCGTCGACGCCCCTCGTCGTCTTCGACCTCGACGGGACGCTCTACGACAACCGGCCGCGCACGGTGCAGATCCTCGCGGAGTACGCCGAGGAGGTGGCCGACCAGTTCCCCGAGGTGGCCGAGGCGCTCGAGGCGCTGACGCCCGACGGCGTGCACTACCTCCTGTCTGACACGCTGCGCGCGCAGGGGCTCACGAAGGTCGAGATCGTGAGCGACGCGACGCGCTTCTGGCGCGACCGCTTCTTCGCCGAGAAGTACCTGAAGTACGACTCCGTGAAGGACGGCGCCGTGGAGTTCGCGCGCACGTGTCACGAGCTCGGCGCCACGGTGGTGTACCTCGCGGGCCGCGACGTGACGGACCTCCTGCCGGGCACCGTGATCAGCCTGCGGAAGTGGGGCTTCCCCGTCGGAGAGATCGGTGTGGAGCTGGTGCTCAAGCCCGACGCGACGCTCTCGGACGAGGCTTTCAAGCGGGCCTCGCTGCCGGTGCTCCGGCGCCTCGGGCGCGTGGTGGGCTTCTTCGACAACGAGCCCGCCAACTGCAACGTCGCGCGGCACGTGTGGCCCGAGGCCATCGTGGGGCTCATCGAGACGACCTCGGTGCCGGGCGCGCCGGACCTCGACCGGGGCGTCGACGTCATCCGAGATTTCCGCAGGGTCTGACCGGCCGCGCTATCCGCCGCTCGCGCTCCTCGCGCGCGTCTTCGCCCACATGCGCAGCGCCGCGATGTCTTCAGCCATCGTCGTCGAGAGGGGCACGGTCTCTCTCGCGGCGGTGAGCACGTCGTCGGTGCTCACCTCGCGCCCCGCAGAGAAGCCCGCGTACATCGCGGACACGAGCGCGAGCTCGACCTCGGCGCCGTTGAACCCATCGGTGGCTCTCGAGACCGCCGCGACGTCGAAGCTCCGCGGGTCGCGCCTGCGCTTGCGGAGGTGGATCTCGAAGATCGCCTCGCGCTCCTTCGGCGTGGGGAGATCGACGAAGAAGATCTCGTCGAAGCGGCCCTTGCGCAGCAGCTCCGGCGGGAGCTCCGCGATGCGGTTCGCCGTCGCCACGACGAACACAGGACGCTTTCGCTCCTGCATCCAGGTGAGAAAGGTCGAGAACACGCGCAGCGACGCGCCCGCGTCGGCGTTGCCCGAGCCCGACGTTCCGCCGAAGCCCTTCTCGACCTCGTCGAGCCAGAGCACCACCGGGGCGAGCGCCTCGGCCGTCGCGAGGGCCTTGCGCATGTTGGCCTCGCTCCCGCCCACGTAGGGGCTGAACACGCTGCCCACGTCGAGGCGCAAGAGAGGCAGCCGCCAGTGCGACGCGATGGCCTTCGCCGTGAGGCTCTTTCCGCAGCCCTGCACGCCGAGCAGAAGCACCCCGCGCGGCTGCGGGAGACCGTACTCGCGGGCCTTGTCTCCGAAGGCCCGAGAGCGTGACGCGAGCCACTGCTTGAGCCCGTCGATGCCGCCCACCGTCGAGAGCGACTCGTCGTGGTCGAAGTACTCGAGCGACCCGCTGCGTCGAACGATCTGCTTCTTCTCGTCGAGGATCAGCGGGAGGTCGTCGAGGCCGAAGCGCATGTCGTTGACCGCGGCGCGCGAGAAGGCCTGGATCGCCTGCGTCTCGGTGAGCCCACGCGCGGCGTGAACCACGCGTTCGAAGAGCGTCGGGTCGTCGTCGACGGTCACCCTCCCCACCGAGCGCAGTGACTCGATGAACGAGCGCAGGAGCGCCGCGAGCTCGCGCTCGTCGGGCGGCGGAACGTCGATCACCGTGATGTCGCGCGCGAGCTCCTCGGGGATCTTCGTGACCGGCGACACGATGAGGATGGTCTTGAAGGCCCTGCGCGCGTGGCTCACCGCGTCGCGGAGCTTGCGCACGATCACCGGGTCTTCGAGGTACGGATGGAGATCGTGCAGCACGAAGAGGGCCTTCTCCGGGTGCTGGATCAGGTGCTCAAGAGCCTTCTCGGGCTGGCGGATCGGCGCGGGCGGAGGCGTGTCGGGGATGCCCCTCGGCGTGACCGCGCGGTCGAGGACGAAGCGCGCGTCGTCGAAGCCCGTGGTGCACGTCCACGAGAGCACCGGACGCTTGAGCTCGCCGCCGAGCGCCGCGAGCATCCGCGCGGTGCGCTCCTCTTCGTCGGTCGAGAGCCACAGGGCGGGGTAGCGGGCGCGGATGTAGACCCTGAGCTCGTCGCGGACCTTGTCGATGGACACGGCGAGAGACTACCGCGTCAGGAGGGTTCGTCGCCGTCGAGCGCCTGGTGATAGAGCGCGCGACCGTAATCGAGCGTCGCCTCGTTGCGCGCGAGGGCGTTCGCGAGGAGGCGGTCGACGACGGGCGCGAGCACTTCGAAGCGCGTCGAGAGGAGGTAGTAGTCGCCCTCGGTGACCTCTCCGTACGCGGCGAGGCCGCCTTCGAGCGCGGGGATGTCTGCGGTGTTGACGCCGAAGCCCTGTCCGTCGCCCACGTCGCCGCCCTCGATGGCCTCGCGCGCGAAGCCCACGGGGTTGAAGTGCAGAAAGCACCGCGCGAACTCGATGCGCCACGAGTCGGGCTCGCCCTCGGGGGAGTGCCAGCGCGAGGGGTAGATGCGCCGCACGACCTCGCCGAAGTAGGCGCCCGCGGTGGTGGCCACGAGGCCCTTCACGTCGGCCTTGGCCTCGCGAACGCCCTGAAGATAGTGGTCGAGGAGGGGCAGGGTGTCGGGGGTGAAGTCGAGCGTCACGCCCGTGGCCCGCTGGACGTACTGGACGCACGCGAGGCAGAACGCCTTGACGTGCTCGGGCACCTCGGCGGGGTCGAACTCGGGGAGGTCATCTTCCATGTGATTCGATGGAGCCGCTCTGCCACGGATGGGGTCGCGGGTGAAATGGCTTTCGTGCGTGTGTGGCGGCGTGATACCCCGATCCTGTCGCCATGAGTTCGCAGCGCCCTCGTGAGTCGGTCAATGAGCCTCCCTATGCGGGTCCCCTCGGCGTGACGAGGCGCGAGCACGCGTTCGTGCCTACGCCCGACGGCGCGCCGCGCAGGGTCGAGGTGGTGCGGCAGGTCAACGTGCTCACCGATCCGCTCCTCGCGCGACAGGCGCTCGACGGGACGCTCCACCGCGTGCAGGAGCTCGAGCTCGCGGTGCCGTACCTCTTTCACGACCCCACGGCGCGGCGCTTCGCGCTGGTGATCCCTCCGCCGCGCGCCCACGAGGAGCTTCAGCTCCGGGCGGAGCTCCTGACGCGTCTCGCGACCGACGCGAGCGAGGTGCTGCCCTCGTACGTGCGTGAAGGACGCACCGTGACGGGCCCCGCGGGGCTGCGGCGGTACCTCGACGAGGTAAAGAGCCAGAACGGCACCACGGATCCGCGCATCGAGGCCGCGCAGAAGGCCTTCACCGAGCGCGAAGAGCGGCTCCACAAGCGCGCGCAGGAGGTCACCCGTCGCGAGGACGAGCTCGTCGCCGCGCAGAACGACCTCGCCGAGCGAGAGATGGAGCTCGATCGACGCACCGCCGACGTCGTCGCGCGCGAGGAGCACCTCGCCTCCGAGGAGCTCGCGCTCCGCGCCAACATCGCCGCGCTCACCTCGCGCGAGACGCGGCTCCGCGCGCGTGAAGAGGCCCTCCATCACCGCGAGGCGACCTTCTCCGACGCCACCAACGAGGCCGCCGCCGCGAGGCTCGACGTGGGCGTCACGGAGGTGCCCGAGATGCTCGAAGAGGGGCGCCGCGACTCGCAGATCGTCGAGAGCGCGTCGATCTCGTCGCGCGCTCCCGCGGAGATCGCAGAGGTCGACGAGATCCCCGAGCCCGAGCGTCCTTCAGGCGAAATGGCCGTGAGTGATGATGCGCTCGAGGTCGACGTCGAAGACCTCGCGCCGGTGCGTTCCATCGCGACGGGAGAGCATCCCCGACCGAGCGCGCCCGAGGTCGAGACGCTCGCCGTGGGCGTTCCGCTCGACGCGCCGACGCTCACGACGCCCGAGTCCGTCGCGCCCGCCGCGCCCGCCCCGAGGAGCGATCGCGCGTACGTGGCCGTGGTCGAGGGCGAGGTCCGCGTGTGGTTCCAAGGCTCCGCAGAGATCGCGCTGCAGCTCGCGGGAGGGGCCGTGGTGCCGGTGCTTCAGGCCGACCCCGACGCGACGCTCCCGCTCGCAGTGCTCACGATCCGCGCCGAGGGCGTGGCGCCCGTGTACACCCGCGTCGCGCTCGACCTCACGCGCCCCGAAGACCGCGCCGTGGTCGAGAGCCTCGCGAGAGATTTCCGCGTGCGCGCGGAGGTCGTGAGCCCCCTCGGTCGCGCGCTCGGCGGCTCTGCGCTCGGAGCTCCGTGTGAGGCCAACGCGCAGCGCGTCCTCGCGTTGCTCACCTCGCGCGAACCGGGCACCGCGGAGGCGCACCAGGCCGCGCTCGAAGCGCTCACGCGCGACGGCGTGACGTGGCACGGCGGCGACGCGATCACCGTGTCGTTCACCGACGACCACGCGCTCTCGACCGCGACGGGCGTCGAGGGAGCCCTCTCGGCGTACGAGCCCCTGCTCGACAAGGGCCTCCTCGATCGCTTCGTGGTCGCGCGCGGTGTCTCGGTCACGCAGGTCGAAGCCTTCGGAAAGCGCCTCTGCCTCGCGGCCCTTCGCTGCGGTGTGGTCCCCTCCGAAGCCCTCGTACGAAGGGCCCTGGAGCTCGGCATCGCGCCCGACGAGCGTGCTCTTGCGACGCGCGCGCTCACGGCCTACGCGCGCACCGTCGAGGGCGGCGCGACCACCATCGGCCGCACGACCCGCGGCGCGTCTCAAGCGTGGGCACCGCTGCTTGCGTGGGCGAAGCGCGTGGGCGTGAGCGTCCCCGACGCGGCGCGCGTGGCGATCGCGTCGCTCTACGACCCCGACGACCCCGCGTCGGTGGCGCCTCCCGATGTTCGCGCGGCCCCGTCGCCCGAGAGCTACGCGACGATGAGCGAGAGCGAGCTCGTGAGCTGGATCGATCACCCCGGCGCGCGTCTCCTCGCGGCGCGGGCGCTCGCGCGGCGTGACGCTGCGAAGCACGAAGCTGCCATCGGAAAGGCCCTCAAGATGCTCCCCGGCCCGCAGGCCGCGGAGCTCGCGGGAGAGCTCGTCCGCGGCGGTGACGCGCTCGGAGACGTGTGGGTCGAGCTGCTCGCGTCGAAGCGCAGGGCCGTGGCCGCCGTCGCGACCGCGGGCGCAGGGGTGCTCAAGCTCCGGAGGGCGCTCTCGCCCCTGGTGCAGCGCGCCCTCGCGAAGGACAACGCCGACTGGAAGCTCGCCGCGTGGGCGGCCGGTGAATTCGGTGTCGCGGCCGTGAGGGCCCTCGCGCGAACCGACACGGACCAGGGCGAGAAGCTCGCCTGGACGATCGGCCACGCGATCCGCTGCGGGGCCTCGAAAGAGGTCGAGCGGTCGCGCGCGGAGGCCACGAAGGCCTTTCAAGACGCCGCGACGCGCGCGCTGGCGCTGCAAGACGAGATTCGGGCGTGGGACGACGCCCTCCGACGCGGCGACGGAGATCTCGAACGCCTTGTTCAGCCTGTGGTGACGCGGGTTCAGACCTCGGGCGAGGCGTCGCAGCGCGAGACCTCGGGGTCGACCTGATGTCCTTCGTGGACTTCCCAGAATCGCTTCACTAGGATCGGCGGCCAGTTCCCTCATGCGCCTGGGCATCTTCAGCGACGTGCACGCCAACGTGGAGGCCCTCTCGGCCGTCACCGAGGCCCTCCAGCGTGAGGCTCCCGATGTCCTCTACTGCCTCGGGGACGTGGTGGGCTACGGCGCATCACCGAACGAGTGCGCCGACATCGTGCGCTCCGTCGCGCGTGCGACGATCCTCGGCAACCACGACGCCGCCGTCGCGGGCCGCATGGACTACAGCTACTACTACGAGGCCGCGCGCAGGGCGCTCGACCTCCACGCGTCGCTGCTCACCGACGAGAACATGTCGTGGCTGCGGGGCCTGCCGTACACGCACCGCGTCGACGACACCGAGGTGCAGCTCTGCCACGGCTCGCCCGTGCGCATCGAGGAGTTCGACTACATCTTCGCGCCGGAGCAGGCGCGCGAGTGTCTGCCCTTCTACGACGACCTCGGGCACCTGACCCTCATCGGTCACTCGCACCTCTGCAAGGTCTTCGAGCTGACGCCCACCGAGGTGGTCGAGCTCCACGGCCCGCCGCGCAGCTTCGAGCTCCGCGAAGACCGCAAGTACATCATCTCCGTGGGGAGCGTCGGTCAGCCGCGCGACTACGACAACCGCGCGAGCTTCGTGCTCTACGACACCGACACGCGCGAGTTCCACTTTCGCCGCGTCGAGTACGACATCGAGAGCGCCGCGCAGAAGATCTTCGACGCGCGCCTCGAGCGCAACTTCGGCCACCGCCTCTTCATCGGCGTCTGAAGCGCGTTCAGCGGGTCACTGACCGCTGCCGCCGAGCGAGCGTCGCAGCGACCCTTCGGCGTTGTACGCGCGCCCGTCGAAGCTGAAGCTCTCGGCGTCGTCGCCGCGCACGAGCACCACCGCGCGCTGCGTCGACGAGCGGTCGTCGAGCTCGCCGCCCACGGCGATGACGACGTTGCGATTGCCGCCCACGCCGTGCAGCGTCGCGAAGGTGCGCGGCGGCGGAGCGTACGACTGAAAGAACACGAAGCTCGAGGGGCGCATGTGCATCGTGAAGCCGTTGACGCCCACGGCGAAGACGTTCTGCGCGTCCTGCGCCCACACGCCGTTGAGGCCCGATGCGCCCGAGAGCTGCGGGTTCACGCGGAGGCTCGCGGGGCCCGAGCTGCCCGTGAGCACGAGGCCCGCCGCGACGCCTCCCACGGCGACGCACATGGAGTCCGCGCACGACGCGGTGAAGAGCCGGTTGTCTGTGGTCATCACGCCGGTCTCGATGGCCGCGAAAGCCCTTCCGGTGCCCGCGAGCGCGACGCCGCCCGACCCCACGATCGCGTACTGATCACCGCTGCGCGTGATCTTGTAGAGGTTCTCGGTGCGCGCGAACTCGGGGAGACCTTCGACGCGTTCGAAGCGCGCGCCGTCGTAGTGGAGGAGCACGCCTTTGGGTCCCGTGGGCTGCGGTGATCCGCCGACGAGCCACACGTCGTCGGGCGCCTGCGCCCAGAGTCCCCACAGCGTCGGAGCGCCTTCTGGAAAGGTGATTCCGAGCGGGAGCACCTCGCATGCGCCGTTGCGGTATCGCAGCACCGTGCCGCCGTCGCCCGCGGCCCACACCTCGGTGGTGACATTGCTCGTCACGATGCCGTGCACCCACCAGAGGGCCGCGTCGGTGCGGCAGCGCGTGGTGAAGCGACCGGGGCCGTACTCGACGAGGCGCCCCGCGGACATGCCTGTTCCAGCGAGGCGCGCGGGGTCGACGCTGACGAATCCGCCCGCGAGAAAGATGGCCTGTCCGCCGCCTCCCCAGGCCGAGAGGAGCGCCCCTCCGGGCACGCCGTTGACCGCGACGCGGAAGAGGTCGTCGCCCTCGGGCGCGGGTTTGGGGCACGCCGGGAGCGCGAGCGATGACACGGCGACGAAGGCCGCCGCGACGAGGGTGCGAGGCGAGGTGAGGGAGGTGTTCATGGGTGCTCGTCGGCGTTGCGAGGCGCAGCGCGTACGCTACCAGCGCGGACCAGGAGGAGGCGGCCCCGGGAGGCGCATTCCGGGGATGCCCGAGACGGGCTGCGGCGCGTTGGGGATCTGCGCTCGCAGCGCGCGGATCTGGTCTCGCAGCGGGCCGATGAAGTCGAAGCTCACGGTGCTGAGCGCGCCCTTCATGGCCCGTCCCGCGTGCCACTTCGAGAGCGCGAGGCGCGCGGCGGCGCGGATGAGCTGCTGACGGACCTTGCCGTGCGGCCCGCGCGCGGCGCGGTAGAGGCCGAAGGCCGAGGTGGTGAGTTCGAACTCCTCGCGGGTGATCGTGCCGAGCACGAGCTCGTCTTCGAGGTACCGACGGATGATGCCTCCGCGGCGCTGCACGAGCACCACGACCATCACCAGAAAGGCCACCACGAAGAGGAACCACAAGGGCAGGAGGATCAGCACCAGCGGGACGTTGATCGCCGCGGAGAAGACCGACGAGCCGTTCCACACGAAGTGGAGAAAGACCGCGGCGAGGTAGCCGAGGAGGGGCGCTCCCCAACGGAGGATCGGCCGCGTGCTCTCGCGCGCGACGCCGAAGCCGATGCCCGTCATCGACGTGAAGAGCGGGTGCGCCCACGGCGTGACGAGGCCGCGGAGCACGAAGAGACCCGTGAGCGCGTCGCCGCTCTGGCGCGCGGCGCGGGCGTAGTAGACGACGTTCTCGACGGCCGCGAAGCCGAGCGCGACGAAGGTGGCGTAGATGATCCCGTCGACGACGCCGTCGAACTCGCGGCGCCAGAAGTAGAACATCCCCGCGAGGGCGAGGCCCTTCATGAACTCTTCGACGAGGGGCGCGGAGATCACCGCGGAGGCGCTGTCTCCGATCGCGGCGGCGACCATGGTGTTGATGACCCCCGAGACGCCGCAGGCCGCGAGCGCGCCCCACACGAAGACCATCGTGAGGGCCCACGCGGGCTCGGGGTCGTAGCGATCGAGGAGGCGCGGCACGGTCATGTAGACGACCACCGCGGGGAACGCGAGCGCCGCCGCCGAGGCCATCGCCGCGTAGCGGGAGAGCGGGTCGTTCGAGAAGAGCGGCGGGACCATGAACACCGCGATGAAGAGCGACGCGCCGAAGAGGATCCCGATCACGTAGAGGATCAGGCCCACCGAGCGCCGCGAGCGTTCAGGGTCGTTCACACCGGGGAGCACCATCGCGCGCGAGGATATCCCACAGCAGCGCGGCGCTCACGAGCACATCGGCGCGTTTGTGAAGGCTTTTCTTGTAGCGATGAACGAGGAGGAGAGAGGCGGGAGGCACACGTCGACGAGGGAGGAGCTCCCTGCGTCGAAGCGGCTCAGCGGTAGACCATGCCGGGCGCGCCGACCATCGGGGCGGCCATCACGGGCTGCACCATCTGGCCGTTGAAGGGCTGCGCGAACATCTGGACGCCGATCGCGCCCGAGCCCGTGAACGAGCGGATGCGGAGCTGCGCCGACTGCGCGGGGACCCCGGGGGGGATGCACAGCGGGCGGCTCAGGCCGATGACCGGGTAGTTGTCGGGGGCGCGGTCGGCGTCGACCTGACGGCCCGTGGGGTCGTAGAGGAAGAGGTCGAGGTCGCGCACGCCCGTGCCGCCCACCGCGATGATGCGGTAGCAGTAGCCCGCCTGCACGGTGCCGGGGACCATGACGCCCTCCATGCCCTGGCGGATCGTCGCGCGGATGAGGTCCGAGGCCACGCCGTAACCGAGCGCGAACTGACGCGCGCGGAGCGCCATGTTGTTGCCGATCTCGTCGTACACGCCGCTCGGCACCCAGGTGCCGCTCACGACCGCGACCTGCTGAACCGGCGCCGTCTGCACGACCGTGGTCTGCGGCGGAGGCGCGGTGTTCACGGTCACGGGGGGCGCCTGCACCGTGGTGGAGCCGCAGCCGCCGAGCGCGAAGCTGGCGAGCGGCAGAGCGGCGCAGGTCGCGAGGGTGAGAATCACATGCCTGGTCATCATCGACGGTTCTCCTGGGTCTGGGACATTGCGAGGAGGCTTTCGAAGCCCCTTTGCTGATCGATCCACCCGCACGACCTCGACACACCGCGAGCGTCAAGATCCTGCAAGCATACGGGGCCACATCACGGGCGCCCCCGCGGCGGGCCAATTGATACCGCCACCCCGCGAGCTTGCCAACCCCGAAAACCAGCGCATTTTCTACGCGAGGCGGGCGACCTCGTTCCGCACGCTCACGAGCACCTCGGCGGCCTCGCCGCGCGCCTCCGCCACGAGCCCGTCGAGCTCCTCCCACGGGGCGTCGACGCTGCGGTGCTCGACCGAGGCGCAGAGCGCCGAGAGCCCGTTGGCGCCCACGTTGGCCGACGCGCCCTTCATGCTGTGCGCGATCCGCGCGGTGCGCTTGCGATCGCGCGCGCCCGCCGCCGAAGAGAGCTCCTCGACGCTGTTCTTCAGGTCGTCGAGGTAGGTCTGGAGGATCTCTCGAATCGACTCGTCGTCGTCGCCGAAGAGCCCGCGCAGGGTCTCGATCTGCAACGCCGGTCCCTGGCGTTTTGTCTGCTGATTCATGGTCGTACTGCCTCTCCACGGCTGCGCTCACGCGCGTCCGGTCCGCTGTGCAGTCTCGGACTTTCTGCCCTCGCCGTCACCTCTCTTCGCACGCGCTTCGTGTCCGGTTCCGCGACCGCGCCGCGGGGTGGTATCTCCCCCTCCGATGCTCCAGACCGTGAAGACCGTCGTGCTCGTGCGCCACGCCCGCTCGACCGCCAACGACGACCCGTCGGTGTACCTCACCACGCCCGACCACGCGATCCCGCTGGTGCGCCCCGCCGACGACCCCGCGGCCCTCACCGCGGGCGACGCGCTGCGGGGCCTCGGGCTCGACCCCGGCCTCGTGTGCTCGTGGTACTCGCCCTACCTCCGCTGCAAGCAGACGCAGGCCCTCGTGCTCGCCCGCGCCTTCGGCGACGCCGCGGGCCTCGTGCGGTGCCGCGAGTCGTTCCTCCTCCGCGAGCAGGAGTTCGGCGACTGGGACTCGCTCACCGACGAGCAGATCGCGACCACCGACCCCGCGCGCCACGCGCGCCTCCAGCGCATGACCGACGCGCTCGGGCGCTTCTACTTCCGCTACCCCCACGGCGAGAGCCGCGCCGACGTCGTCGAGCGCATGACCCTCTTCCTCGGCAAGCTCCACCGCTCGCGGTACGCCTTCCACGTGGTGTTCCTCCACGGCGTCACGCAGCGGGCCTTCCGCATGGCGTGGATGAACCTCCCCGTCGAGTGGTTCGAAACCGAGCCCAACCCCACCAACGCCTCGGTGCTCCGCATCACCCGCGAGACCGACGGCCGCTGGGCCGAGACCCTCCTCACACAGCGAGAGACGAAGGCGCAGAAGGGCCACTGATCATCTTGCCAGTGCCCCGCAGAGTGTCGTAGAGAGAGCGTCGATGCGCGGCGCGCGCTCGACCCTCCGAGAGCGCCCCACACCGCGCCAATACACCGATGGTTCGCCCCCGAACGATCTCTCCGATCCGGTGGATCCTCCCGGTCGCGGCAGCGCTCTCGTGCACCGCCGCGAACACGAGCTCACAGCGCGCGCGCGATGAGGCCGCACGCGTCGCCGCGTCCGTGGCCACCGTCGATCCCGTGCGCTTCGAGGGGAGCTTTCCCCGCGCGCCGGGGCGACGCCGCGCGACGCTCACCATCGCGGGCGACGACCGCGAGGTGGCCCTCGTCGTGCCCGATCGGCTCATCGAGCACCCGCCGCTGCTGGTGATCCTCCACGGCACGCGCGGCGACGGCGCGGGCGTCATCGAGGAGTGCGGCGCCCTGGGGCTCTCGCACACCGAGAACGCCGTGATCGCAGCCCCCGACGCGCGCGTGATGCCCTCGTCAGACTGGGATCACCCGGAGCAATCGGGCGAGCGCTGGTGGGAGACGCACCCCCTCCACGACCCCGACCGCAACGCCGACCTCATGCTCGTGCGGGCCATCATCGCCGCGGCGAAGCGCGACTACGGCGTCGACCCCGCGCGCGTCTATGTGATGGGGCACTCCAACGGCGCGTTCTTCGCGCTCACGGTCGCGATGACCCTCGGCGACCAGCTCGCGGGCGTGGCGCTCAACTCCGGCGGCCTGGTGCGCTGCGCGACCACGGGCGGATGTCACTTCCGCGCGGGCCGCGTCGCGGACTGCGCGCGCTACCCGACGATGCCCGGCTGGTGCCGCTGCGAGGGCCCCGCGCTCCCGATGGAGGTCTCCGCCGCGCGGCACCGCTTCCCCGTGGTGATCTCGCACGGCACCGACGACCCCGACGTGTCGGTGCAGTACGCGTGCGCCCTCGAAGGCGCGCTGCGCGGCGCGGGCTTCAACGTGACCCTCCAGCTACGACCGGGCGACGGGCACTTCTGCGACAGCGATTTCGTCGAGCACTCGTGGCGCGTGCTCACGGGCAACCGCATCGCGGCGCTGAAGTAGGGGCCCTCCGCGCGCTCACTCCAACGAGATCGTCACGCGGCCCGGGAGCGCGCCCACGGTCTCGGGCAGCGGCTCGCGGCCCGTCGCGGCGCCGTAGATGCACAGCCCGTTGGCGCGCGGTCCGTCGGGGACCTCGAGGCGCAGCGTGTGTGCGCCCACGCGTCGCAGCGCGGCCATCACGCGCGCGTCGTCCGTGGCTCGCTCGATCCACGCGCCGAGGCCGTCGTCGCAGGGGACGTCGAGCTCTCCCAGCACGGCGCCGTCGATCGAGAGACGCAGGAGCGAGCGGTCGGCCTCGGTGCTCCCCGCGCCGCGTCCGGGGAGCTCGCTGCTCGCGCGCAGTCGCACACGCACCCTCGACGACGCGAGCGCCGCGCGCCTCGACGCCGCCGTCACGAGGAAGCGGTACGTGAACGTCGCCACGCCGCTCGCGTACTCGTGCGAGACCGCGAAGCGATCCCAGCGGCCGACGTTCTCGGACTCCGACGTGGCCCACTTCTCGGGCGCGAAGCTCCATCGACGCGATCCGCGCGAAGGCGGTGTGACGAAGGCCGTCCCGCGGAACACCCGACGCGTGACCCACAGCGGTTCCTCGCCGCGCGCAGGTCCGAGACGCGGATTGTTCTCGACGCCCTCACTGGAGCTCCACCGCGCGGCGTAGCGCGAGAGCACCGCGCGGACGTCGGCCGTGCGCGTCTCGGCCGGCGCGTCGACGAAGAGCCCGTGGTCGTGCGGCGGATCGACCGAGGCGCTGTAGATCCACGCGAGCGCGCCATCCACATCGTCGCGCTCCGAGCGCGCGAGGAAGCGCTCGAACCACCGCGTCCGCGGCATCCCACGGTGCGTGCGCGTGTTGGTCGTGAAGCCGAGTTCGCCCCAGACGAAGGGCTTTCGCACGACGTGGTGGGCGAGCTGCACCGGGTCGTCGACGAAGTCGTCGAGGTCCGCGAGCGTCGAGACGCTTCGGAGCTGCGTCGGGTACGCGTGCGCGTCGGCGTAGTCGATCTCGGGCAGCCGCTGGAGCGCGAGCCACGTCGCCCGCTGCGTCGCGCGCGTGTACCCGATGTGCCCCGCGGCGACGAGGTGCGCGCCGTCGAGCGAGTGGACGTAGCGCGCGTTCTCCTGCGTCCAGTGAATGAGCGAGGCGCGCGAGCGCACGGGCACGTCGGACTCGTTGATGAGCTCCCACGAGAGGATCGTCGGGTCGTCGCGATAGGCCACGCCCGTGACCGCGTTGACGCGCCCGACGACCCGCGCGACGTGGGCCCGGTAGAGCGCGTCAGCCGTGTCGCTCTCGAAGAAGCGCGCGAGCGTAGCCTCAGGCGAGAGCGGCGGAGCGCCCGGCGCGGTGAGCCCCGCGAGGTCGAGGTAGCGAGGGATTCCGCCGTAGTCGCCCCAGCGATTCGCGAGCACGACGATGACGCGGAGGTCGCGTTCTCTGGCCGCTGCGAGCACGCGGTCGAGGTGGGCGAAGCTCTCGTCGATCCAGGCGTCGCGACCGATGCGAAACGCGTAGTCGCGGGTCCACGGTTCTGCGCCCTCGGGCTGCTCGCCGAAGGCCCAGATGCGCACCACGCGGAGACCATCTCGTGCGACGGCGTCGAGCGTCGTGAGCGCTGCGCTGCGGTGCGAGGCGCCGTGCATGATCGACGCGTTGGCGCCCACGAAGCGAAAGGGACGCCCGCCGAGCGTGAAGCGTCGCCCCTCGACGCGGACGAAGCGCGAGAGATCTGCGGTTGTCGAAGGCGTGGCGAGGGGCTGCGCGAGCGCGACGCCGACGAGCGACGCCGAGAGGGCGATCGCGATCGGAGCGCTCCACCCGGGGGCGGACTGGCGACAGTTCACGAGCGCGACGCTTGTATCACCCGCTCTGGCGCTTGACACGCACCTCACGCACCTCCACAAGCACACGCCCGCCATGACCACGACGACCGAGCACCCCTACGCCGCGTTCATCCACAAGATCGAGAAGCCCGTGCGCTACCTCGGCGGAGAGCACGGCGCCGTCGCGAAGCCGTGGGATCCCTCCATCACGCGCGTCGTGCTGGCCTTTCCCGACCTCTATGACATCGGGATGAGCCACCTCGGGTTCAAGATCCTCTACGGGATTCTGAACGGTCACCCGAAGCTCGCGGCCGAGCGCGCCTACGCCCCGTGGAAGGACATGGAGGCCGAGCTCCGCGACCGGAACCTCCCGCTCGTGACCCTCGAGAGCGCCCGCGCGCTGCGCGATTTCGACGTGGTGGGCTTCTCGCTCCAGTTCGAGCTCACGTTCACCAACGTGCTCCTCATGCTCGACCTCGGCGGCATTCCGCTCCGCGCCAGCGCGCGCTCCGAGAGCGATCCGCTCGTGCTCGCGGGAGGCCCTGTCGCGACGCACTCCGAGCCCGTCGCGCCCTTCTTCGACGCGATCATCGTCGGCGACGGCGAGAACGTCACCCCCGAGGTCGCGCTCACCTGGCGCGCGCTCCGTGACGCGGGCGTTCCGCGCGCCGAGCGGCTGCGTCAGCTCGCGAAGATCACCGGGGTGTACGTCCCGTCGCTCTACGCCACGAAGCTCGACGAGGCGTCGGGGCGCGAGGTCATCGACCGTCCGCTCGTGCCCGAAGCTCCGCTCCCCGTGAGGCGCGCGTTCGTGCCCGACCTCAACGCGCATCCCTTTCCCCACGACGGACCCGTGGCGGCGACGGAGACGGTCTTCGATCGCATCTCCGTCGAGATCGCGCGCGGCTGCACCGAGGGCTGCCGCTTCTGTCAGGCCGGGATGATCTATCGCCCCGTTCGCGAGCGCTCGCCCGAGAGCGTCGTCGACACGATCGTGAAGGCCGTGAAGGACGGCGGCTACGACGAGGCCTCGCTCACCAGCCTCTCGACGGCGGACTACTCGTGCATCGCGCCCCTCGTGAAGAAGGTCATGGAGCGCCTCAAGGACGAGAAGGTCTCGCTCTCGGTCTCGTCGCTGCGCGCCTACGGGCTCGGTGAGGAGCTCCTCGACGAGATCCAGAGCGTGCGCGCCACGGGGCTCACCTTCGCGCCCGAGGCGGGCACCCAGCGCATGCGCGACGTGGTGAACAAGAACGTCACCGAGGCGCAGCTCATGGAGACCGCCGAGCGCGTCTTCTCGCGCGGCTGGTCGAAGATGAAGCTCTACTTCATGATCGGCCTGCCCACCGAGGCCGACGACGACGTGAAGGGCATCGTCGAGACGGGCAAGAGGGCCCGTGACGTCGGCCGCAAGGTGCAGCGCGGCAAGGGTCCCACCGTCACCGTCTCGGTCTCGACGCACGTGCCGAAGCCCCACACGCCCTTTCAGTGGTGCGCGATGGACGCGCTCGAAGAGATCCAGCGCAAGCAGTCGGTGCTGCGCGACGAGGCGAAGCAGAAGCGCGTCGACCTGCGCCTCCATGAGAGCCACGGCAGCACCATCGAGGGCGTGCTCGCGCGCGGTGACCGACGGCTCGCGGACGCAATCGAAGACGCCTACCGCCGCGGCGCGCGCTTCGACTCGTGGGAGGAGCGCCTCCGATGGGACGTGTGGTCCGAGGTGCTCGCCCACGGCGCCGTCGACGTGAACCTCCTGCTCGGCACGATCCCCGTCGGCGCGCGGCTCCCGTGGGACCACTTCGACCTCGGCATCGAAGACGGCTTCCTGCTCCGCGAGTACCGCAAGGCCCTCAGCGACAGGCTCTCGCCCCCGTGCGGAAAGGCCGTCGGGCAGTTCATCCACCACACGAACCTCGACGACGCGAAGGCCGACACGCGCAAGCTCGTCTGCTACGACTGCGGCGTCGCGTGCGACCTCGGCACGATGCGCGAAGACCGCTTCGTCGCCCTCTCGCAGCTCAACGCGAAGCACCGTCGCGAGGTGAAAGAGCGCCCCGAGGTCATCACGCCCGAGGAGCGTCGGCCTCGCGCGTCCTTCGATCAGGGCGAGCCGCAGCGGTACCGCGTGGCCTTCCGTCGCACGGGGAGGGCCGCGTTCGAGAGCCACCTCGACCTCGTGCGGCTCGTGCCGCGGGTGTTCCGTCGCGCGGAGCTCCCGATGTTCTACTCGCAGGGCTTTCACCCCAAGCCCGAGATGATGTTCGGCCCCGCGCTCTCGCTCGGCGTCTCGACCCTCGATGAGTACGTCGACGTGAAGCTCGCGTGCGAGCCCGACCCCGAGACGCTCCCCGCGATGCTCCAGCCCGGCGCGCCCGACGGGCTCGTGTTCACCGCCGCGATGCGCCTCGGCCCGAGCGACCCGAGCGTTTCGAAGATCGTCGACGCCACCGAGTACGTCGCCGCCGTGCCGTGGACGTGGCTGCGAGAGAAGGGCTTCCACTCCGTCGACGAGGTGCGCGCCCACATCGACGCGCGCCGCGCCGAGGGGCCCATGGTGGTCATCCGTCGCATCGAAGGCGTGGGCAAGAAGGTCGACGTCGCCGCGCACCTCGACGGGCTCACCGTCGACGACGGCGACGACGCGGTCGAGCGCGCGGGCTACGCGGGAGCGCTCCTCGCGATGCGCTTCCGCACGAGGATGCTCGCCACGGGCGCGGCGAAGGCCAGCGAGGTCATCGAGGCCCTCTTCGGCGCCGAGTGTCCCTCGCGCTACATCCGCACGGCGATGGGCGCGCTCCACGAGGGGCGCGTGGTGTCTCCGACGGAGCTCGAGCTGTTGCGCGTGCTGCGCGCGAAGCCCGTGAAGGTCCGCGCGCCGCGCGAGGCGACCGGAGAGGCAACGGAGGTCGCGCCCGAAGCCGCGCCCGAAGCCGCGCCCGAGGTCAGCGCCGAGGCGTAACGGTCACCGGTCGCGCGTGTAGATGCGCTCGCCTTTGCGACCTTCGTAGTCGATCAGGTCGCCGTCCTTCGGGATCGACAGCACGCGCTTGTCGTAGAAGGTCACGCGCAGCTCGGAGCCATCGAACGCGAGCGTCGTGCCGCACTCGGAGTGGCAGATCTCGTAGCGCTCGCCGTCGCGCACCTCGACGATCTTCGCGGGGAGCGCGTCGTTCCACGGGCGCGAGAAGAAGTTCTGCGGGTCGCCGCCGTCGGTGGGCCAGATGACATACTCCGTCTCATCGCGCAGCAGGTGCCACCAGCCGTTGGACTGGGCGACGAACTCGAAGGCCGTCCGCGCCCCATCGTCCCACAGCACGACGTCGCGCTTTCCGGCGCCCGCGCACGTGAAGGTCCAGCGGCCGTAGCGGTACGCGACGCCCTTCTTCGGCGGGCTGTACGTCGGCACCCAGCGCGCGGGCTTCTTCTTCGGGCTCGGCGTCCTCACGGCCACCGGTTTCTTCGCGGGCTTCGCGGCAGGTTTGCTGCGGCCCGGCGTCCTCACGGCCGCCGGTTTCTTCGCAGTGGGCTTGTTTTTGGGCGCTTCGAGGGGTTCGAGCGTCGGGCCCTGCACCGCGTAGAGCTCGGGCGCCGACCTTCGGATCACGGTGACCGTGCCCGTGCGCTCGGGAGTCATCAGCGCCGTCGCGATGAAGGGTGACCCCAACGTCGGCGTGAACGACGTCGCGCGACCGAGCGCGAGGGGCGGCGTGATCGTGCGCTCCACGAGGTCGCACACGGCGACGCTCTCGGCCGTGATGCGAAGCGCGCGGCGCTCGCCTTCGAGCTCGATGTAGAAGTGCTCGGGCACGCTCGCGATGCGCTCGATCACGCGGCCCTCTGCGATGTCGACGCGCACGGGGCTCTTGTTGAGCAGCACGACCTCCGTGGGGCCCGTGACCGCGATGCCCATGAGGTACTCGTCGGGACACACCGAGAACGCGCCGAGCAGCGAGCCGTCGTGCAGCGACAGCGTGAGCAGCGCGCCCTTCGAAGTGACCACGACGACGCGCGATCCGACGATCTTCATGCCGCTCGCGTAGCCCGGCGTGGGCACCTTCGCGTGCCAGCGGAGCGTGCGCGTCGAGAGGTTCCACGCCTGAATCTCGGCGAGTCCGTCCAGGTGATATTGCGCGGTGACCGCGACCTGCTCCTCGGGGTCGAACTCGAGCACCACGACGTGCCCCGCCTCGTCTTTGAAGCTCTCGGGGCCCTGGCCGAGCGCGTCGAGGTCCCAGACCGTGAGCGGACCGCCCACCGACCCCACGAGCCACCGCCCGTCGCGCAGCTCGCGGAGCTTCAGAAAGGGCCTGTAGCTCTGCGTGTCGGCGAAGCGCCCGGTGCCCTGGAGCTTCCCCGTGCGCGCGTCGAAGACGGCCATCGTCGCCTTGTCGTTCATCACGAGCGCGCGCCGACCGTCGCGCGTGAAGAGCACCGGCGTCACGAAGAGCCCGTCTGCGAAGGCGTACACGCTCGACGCGCCGGTGTTGAGGTCGCGCCACCACGACGTGCGATCGGAGCCGCCCGAGAGCGCGAAGGCGCCATCGGCCGAGACGGCGACGGAGTGCGGCAGCGCGACGTGTCGATCGGGCACGCCCGCAGCGCGGAGGTCGTCGAGCGCCCACAGTCCCACGGCGCCCTTCTCGGAGCCGCACGCGACGAAGCGCCCGTCGGGAGAGACCGCGACCATGTGCGTGTTTCCACCGTGGGCGAAGGGCGCGGCGGCGAGGAGCCTCTTCGCGTCGAAGTCGTAGACGTGGATCGCGTCGTGGCCCGACACGACGACGTCGCGCGTGCCCGGGACGAAGGCGAAGCCCGTGAGCTCCCACCCGTTGCCTTCGAGGCGCGCGCGCTCCGTGGCGGTGGCGGCGTCCCACTCGATGAGCTCCTTCGCGGAGGAGTAGAAGCGCGCGCCGTCGGCGCTCCACACGACGTGCCGCGCGAAGCTCGCGTGCCCCACGCCGCTGCGGTTCTCGCCCGCGAGAATGAGCCCCATCACGGTGCCGACGTTGAGCGACGACGCGTCGAGGAGGCTCTTCGCGACCTCGCCCGTCGAGAGGTCCCACAGGCGCATCACGTTGTCCGTCGACGACGCGAGGGCGAAGCGCCCGTCGGGCGAGGCGTCCATCGCGTTGACCCACGACCCCTGGTGCATCTCGCGCAAGCACGCGCCCGTGGCGAGGTCCCACAGCCGGAGCACGCCGTCGTTGCCCGACGATGCGACGCGCCCCTCGCCCGCGGGATGCACCTCGCTCACATAGCCGCGCGAGCCCGTGAGCGTGCGCTCGACCTCCCAGGTCTCGGGGTTCCACACCTTGATCGTGCAGTCGTCGGAGCCCGACACGAGGCGCGCGCCGTCGGGCGTGAAGCTCACGCAGTTCACCGCCGCGATGTGCGCCGTGAGCGTATGGAGGCAGCGTTTCGTCGCCACATCCCACACGCGGATCGTCGCGTCTTCGGAGCCCGTCACGAGGGTGCTGCCGTCGCGCGAGAACGCGAAGGCCTGCACGAAAGCCGTGTGTCCTTCGAGCACGTCGCCCTTGAGCGGCTGCGCGGGCGCAGACTCGTAGTGGATCGTCGGCGCGTCGCCCGACTCTCGCAGCGTGATCTCCGGCGCGTCACCGACAGGAGCGAGCGCGATGGGCTTCGGGAGGGGAGGCTGCTCCCACGCGTTGCGGCGGGACTTCTTCGCGGGCTTGCGACGGCCCGGCGTCCTCACGGCCGCCGGTTTCTTCGCGGGCTTCGCAGCGGGCTTCTTCGGGCTGGGCTTCTTCGCTGGCTTCTTCGCGGTGCGTTTCGGGGTCGCCATGGCGCGGAGTGGATCGCACAACGCACCCCGCGTTCAAGCCCTTGAAGTCGGGCGAGAGGCGCCCTGGGAGGTACGCGATCAGCACCCTGGGAGGTGCGCGTGCGACGCGCCCAGGGCTCGCCCCCAAGGGATATACGCAATAGGGGCTCGGCCTGGGCTGTGCCCTGCACGGATCACCCTCTTCGAGGGTTCAGGGGAGGGAGCCGCTCGATGCCTTCTGAACCCTCGAAGAGGGTGATCCGTGCCTCGACGTAGCCCAGGCTGAGCCCCTATTGCGTATATCCCTTGGGGGCGAACCCTGGGCGCGTCCCGCGCGTCCCTCTCTCGTGGGGGCGAACCCTGGGTGCGTCTCGCGCGTCTCTCGCGACGGTCAGCGCTCGCGGGCGGTCGCGCCGATCGCCTTGCGCAGAAAGAGATCCTCGAGCGTCTCGCGCTTCGGCGTCACCGCCACCACGCGACCGCCGCCGTCGAGCGCCGCGCGCAGCACCGCGTGGGCCTCGTCTTCGCCCTGCACCGAGGCGATCGTGTGGTCGTGCAGCTTCGAAAGCGTCACCGTCGGCATCGCCCCGAGACGCGCGCGCAGGTCGTCCGAGAGCGCCCCGAGCTCGATCTCCACCGCGCGGATCTCCTTGCGCAGGAGCTCGTCGAAGGAACCGTAGGCCGCGAGCTCGCCGCGGTTCACGATCGCCACGCGGTCGCACAACATCTCCACGTCCGAGAGGATGTGCGACGAGAACATCACCGTGCGACCGCGCGCGCGCTCCTCGAGGATGAGGTCGCGCACCTCCTTGCGGCCGATGGGGTCGAGGCCCGTCATGGGCTCGTCGAGGATCAACAGCTCGGGGTCGCCGAGGAGCGCCTGCGCCAGACCCGCGCGCTGGAGCATTCCCTTTGAAAAACCGCGTACGGGGCGGTCCATCACGCTGCCGAGGCCGACGCGCTGGAGGAGCTCCTTCGACTGCGCGTGGCGCTTCGCCGTGGGGATGCCCGCGAGGCGGCCGAAGAGATCCATGATCTCCATCGCGCTGAGGTACTGGTAGAGGTACGGGTTCTCGGGGAGGTAGCCCACGCGCCGTCGCGCCTCGGGGTTCACCGCGGGGATTCCAAAAAGCTTCGCCTCGCCGCGCGTCGGAAAGATCAGCCCGAGCAGCGTCTTGATCGTCGTGGTCTTGCCCGCGCCGTTGGGGCCGAGAAAACCAAAAATCTCTCCGCGACGGACCTCGAAGGTGATCCCCTTCACGGCCTCGACCACGCGGTGCAGCTTGTCGCCGTAGGGCACCTTCGCGACGGCCCGTTCGAGCCACGTCGGAGGCTCCCCCGGGAGGCGCGCCGTGGGCCTGAGAAAGCCCATCGAGAAGGTCTTCACCAGCCCGTTGACCTCGACGATCGCCTCGCTCATCCGAGCACCTCTCCGGCGCGTCCGAGCGCCCAGGCCGCGTGCGTCTTCACCGCGTCGATGACCTTCGCCGCGTCCATCGATGACATCCCCGGGTGCAGCGGCACGGCGACGCCTCCGTCGACCACCGCGTCGGCCACGGGGAAGCGCCTCCCGCGGTTCGCCGCGTACGCCTGAAACTGCGGCAGGCGGTGCAGCGCGTACGACAGGATCGACGCCTCGACGCCCGCGTCTCGCAGCGCCGCGAGGAGCGTATCCCTCGCGCTTCGAAGGTCTCCCTGCGCGGGCTTCGGGAGCGCGAAGCCGAGGGTCTGATGGTTCACCACGGCCCCCTCGGGCGCGCCCTGCCACCGCAGCGGGAGCGCGCTTCGGATCTCGTCCGCGAGCGCGCGGCGACGCGAGAGGATCTCGTCGAGCTTCTTCATCTGCACCACGCCGAGCGCGCCGTGGAGCTCGCTCATGCGCGCGTTGGGACCCGCGCACTCGAACACGCCGGTGCTCACCTGACCGTGGTTTCGCAGCGCCCTCACCCTCGCCGCGCGGCGCGCGTCACGCGTGAGGAACATCCCTCCCTCGCCCGTCGAGATGACCTTGCGGGGATGGTACGAGTAGATCCCCACGTCGCCCACGAGCCCGCAGGGGACGCCCCCGAGCGTCGAGCCGAGCGCGCACGCGGCGTCTTCGATGACGTCGATTCCGGCGAAGGTGCGGCGCGCGCCGGGGACGTCTGCGGGCACGCCGAACTGGTCGATGACGATCACCGCGACGGTGTGCGCGGAGGCCATCGGCGCAGCGGCTTCGACGTCGATGCACCACGTGTCGGGGTCGACGTCGACGAGCACCGGCGTCGCGCCCGAGAGCGCCACGGCGTGACCGGGAGAGGGCCAGGTGACCGTCGGAACGAGCACCTCGTCGCCCGCGTGCGCCCCCCACGCGCCGCCCGCGCGCGGCACCGTGGCGACGGCGAGCTCGAGCGCGTTGGTCCCCGTGGCGACGGCGATCGCGTGAACGGTGCCGTCGAGCGGAGGTGACGCGAGCGCGGTGAGGTAGCGCGCCGTGGCGGCTTCGAAGTCGAAGACGCGCGCGCCTTGAATGAGCATCCCCGACGCGAGCACGTCGGCCACGGCGGAGGTCTCGGCCTCGGAGAAGAACGGACGGGTCAGACGGATCACGGCGCGCGAGTGTATGCGACGCCCGACCGCAGCGGGAACCGTCAATCGCAAAAGCCCTTGCGTCGAAGCGCGATGGTTCGCGAGAGTCACGGCGTCATGAAGCTCCCCCTCCGCGGCCCCGCTCCCCACCTCGTGCGGTGATGTCCTCGCGCCCCGTCGCCGCGCTCGTCGCACTCTCGCTCGCGGCCTCGCCCGCGACCGCGCTGGCGTACACGCAGTGGGCCGCGGCGATCACCCTCGGCGGCGGCGTGCGCGCGCTCCCCGAAGCGCAACGCGGAGGACTCTTCTCCCTCGGGCTCCGCGCCGACGTTCTCTTCGGTCCGAGAGATCCGTTTCACGTCCGCGTGGGGCCCTTCGCGTCCGTGTGGACCGACAACTTCGACAGCGCGGTCGCGGCGGTCGGCGCCTCGGTGCTGCTCCCCGTCTCGACCACGACGCCGCTCGTCGTGTCGGCGGGGGCGACGTACACGCTCACCGAGACCGAGCACCTCGCGCTCGGAGGCGTCGCCCGCGTGTGGTGGGGCTCACGCAGCTTGAACTTCCACTCGTCGTACGGAATGTCCGCGGGGCTCTGGCTCGAAGGGAGATACACCCCCGCCGTCGGAGACCTCGACGTGGTGCTCGGCATCGACGGCGACCTCGCGTTCATCTCACTCCCCGCCGTGCTCCTCTGGAACTGGCTCACGCGCTGATCGCGCTTCTCGCGCCGCGGCGCTGCCACTATCCTCCCGCGCCTCATGACCACCGACATCGCCTCTCGCCGCGCGCGCACCGTCGCGTGCATGGTCCTCGCGGGCGCGCTCACGCAGTGCAGCGCGTCTCCCACGCCGCCGGTCGCCGTGCAGCCGCCACCGCCGCCCGTCGTCGTCGCCGCGGAGCCCCCCGTCGACCTGTCGCCCGCGCCTACGCCCGACGCGCTGCTTGTGACCGTTCGCTCTCCGTCGCCGCGCGGGGCCGCGCGTCACCTCGGCGAGCGCCTCGGCCTCGGTGAGCTCGTGACGAGCATGGAGGAGCAGATCCCCTCGATGTTCGGCGACGACGCGGCCCTCGTTCACGCGCTCGACCTCGACGCGCCCGTCGACGTGGTGGTGTATCTCGGCGAGCGCGACCGCGCCCGCGTGGTGCTCTCCTTCGGCGCCCTCTCGATGCCCCGCGCCGAGGACGCCCTCTCGCAGGGTCACCGCCTCACGCCCGTCTCCAACGGCGTCCGTCGCATCGAGCGCACGCCCGCGCCCGAAGGAAACGCGGGCCCCGAGTGCGCGCTCAGCCCCGCGTTCGGCGACGCCCACGCCGCGCGCATCGTCTGCTCCGACCACTTCGAAGACATCGCCGCGGTGCTGCCGTACCTCACCCGCACGCTGCCCCGTACGCCCCTCGCGGCCGACGCGGGAGACATCGTGATCGAGGTCGCGCCCGATCAGCTCCGCGCGCGCTTCTCCGACGACCTCCGCACCACGACCGAGCGCATGGTGTCGCAGTTCGCGCACGACGCCGACCCCGCGGACCGCGAGCTCGTCGAGCAGGTGCGCGCGTACCTCCGCGACCAGCTCGCGCGCTCGCTCAACCAGGGCCTCGCCGACCTCGACGTCGCGCGCCTCTCGCTGCGCTTCTACGACGGCGCGACGCGGCTCCACGGGGAGCTCGGGTTCCGCGGGGTGAGCGCCCCGATGGTCGAGCGCTTCTTCGGCGCGATGCGTGATGCGCACCCCTCCATCGACCTCCTGCACCGCCTCGCGCCCGGCGCGACGTCGTACTACGCGGGGGCCACGTCGATCGCGTCGCTGCGTCCCGAGCTCGACCTCGTGGGGCCCGTGCTCGCGCGCGTGCTGACCCCCGCGTCGGCGCACCTGCCCGCGGCCGACGTGACGGCGCTCCGCAACGCGATCACCACGGCGTTTCGCATGCCCGGGTACAACCGCGTCGTGTCGGCGGGGAGCTCCAGCGTGGCGGCGGACAACACCCGCTGGACGCTCGCGACGTATCAGCTCGACGCGCCCGCGGCCCCGTCGGTGACGGCGTTCCGGGGGCTGCTCACGGCGCTGCGCAGGCCCGCGATCGCGCGCTACGCGAACACCGAGATCCACCTCAACCCCGCGACGATCCGCACGCCGCCGACGCCGGGCCTGCCGGCCGGAACCCTCCACGCGATCATCCCGATCCCCGCGGGCGGATCGCCGGATCTCCGTCAGGTGTTCCGCACGGGGCCGCAGCTCGAAGTGCTGCTCGTGCCCGAGGGGAACAACCTCTGGGTGGGGTACGGCGCCAACGTGCTCGCGCACTACCGCGAGGCCCGCGCCAACCACGCGTCGCCCGTCGAGATCCCGGGTCTCACGGCCGACCACGTGGTCTTCGCCGGAACGACCCTCCCCATGGGCATCGCGCACCTCATCAGCCAGATCGATCCGCAGATGGGTCGCGCGGTCGAGCGGGGCTTTCAGAACACGCCCAACGGCAACGCGCCGCTGACCTTCACGGTGACCGCGCAGCAGGGCGCGCACGGCGCCTCGACGGCGGGCGACTTCGTGATCCCCGACAGCGTGCTCCACGCGGTCGGCGGGATGTTCCGCCAGAGCCCGTAGCCCGATCCCCGCGCTGCGTTGCCCGACACACGCGCGTCGTGATCGGGCGACGCGGCGTCGTTGGGAGCGTCCGCCGCGTCGTTGGGCGCGTCCGCGGCTCGGTGGAGGCATCCCGGCGCTCGGGGGAGGCGTCCCCCAGGTCGGTGGAAGCGTAGGGGCGCTCGGTGGAAGCACCGTGGCGCTCGGTGGAAGCGTAGGGGCGCTCGGTGGGAGCATCACGGCGCTCGGGGGAGGCGTTCCCCAGGTCGGTGGAAGCTCCGGCGCACTCGGTGGAAGCGTCCCCCGGGTCGGTGGAAGCACCGTCGCGCTCGGGGGAGCGTCCCGGCGCTCGGGGGAGCGTCCCGGCGCTCGGGGGAGCGGTCCCGGCGCTCGGGGTTGGGGATGCGCCACGACACGATGAACAAGCCGACGAGCGTGAGCTCGTCGGGGCGGACACGAAACGCCAGCGGCACCCGCGACGGAGCGGCGTCACGCGTCTGGGAGCGCGCGAAGGGATGTACGCGTGTGACGCGCCCAGGGTTCGCCCCCAAGGGATATACGCAATAGGGGCTCAGCCTGGGCTGGGGCCTGCACGGATCACCCGTCTTCGACGGGTTCACGCGCGTGAGCGTTTGAACGACGCAACCAACGTCCGCGACCCGGCGAGGACCACGGCATGAGTCACCACTTCACCGAGTTGTTCGTCCATCTGGTGTGGAGCACGTCGCGTCGGGAGTCGGCGTTGGAGGCTTCATTCGCCACGCGGGTTCACCACCAGCTCGCGCTGCTCTGCGCGCGTGCTCGCGCCCCCGCACTCGCGGTGGGAGGGGTCGCCGATCACGTGCATCTGCTCGTCGCCCTGCACCCGACGGTGGCGGTGTCGACGCTTGTCCGAACGCTGAAAACGAACACCTCCCCGTGGATCGCACGGGAGATCCACTGTCCGACCTTCGCCTGGCAGAATGGTTACAGCGCGTTCTCGGTCCATCCGGCGGGGACCGACGTTGTGCGCAAGTACATCCAGAATCAGGCGCATCACCACGCGAGCTCGTCCCTCATCAACGAGTGGGAACCACGACCGTCTCCGTGAACCCGTCGAAGACGGGTGATCCGTGCAGGCCATAGCCCAGGCTGAGCCCCTATTGCGTACATCCCTTGGGGGCGAACCCCAGGCGCGTGACGCGCGTGCCTCCCTTTGCGCGCCCCCAGGCGCGTGACGCGCGTGCCTCCCTTTGCGCGCCCCAAGACGCGTGACGCCGCCGATTCCCCGCGCTACAGAATGTTTCGACTCAGCAACCCGAGAATCACCATGCGAGGAGTCTCCCACCAGGGACCCATTCTCCCTGAATACACATACATCCTGGGGACCGCTCCCGAGGACGACGACGGAGCGCCGATCGCGACGTCATTGAACCCGTCTCCGTCGAGGTCCCCCACGATTCCTGGGATGGAGAATCCCTGGTGGAAGGCCGTCGAGC
>JBPOHC010000225.1:0-7535 GCA_052035985.1 Myxococcota bacterium
ACCACCGTCGCGAAGTGCAGGCACCCTCGGCCTCCGCAACGCGTTCACGCTTCAATCAACGGAGCCCTTGCCCCGCAACGGGCGGGGAAAGGGCGCGCGGAAGCGGGGGATGGGGTCACGCCGCGCGCCGTCGCAAAAGAGCCGCACCCGATCCCAATCGATCCCGACGGTCCTAGTGTCTTCGGGGTCGATCCGCACGGCGACACGCGCGTTCGCCCTGACGACGTCGCGCAGGTCCGTCGGGTAGAACCACCTGGCCGTGGCCGCGTAGGGCGCCCCCTGAGGCGGCGTGACCGTGACCGGCATATCGAAGAGGCGTCTGCGATTGATGCGCGTGGTCGTCTGTCGAGGCTCGCCCAGCGTCGCCGAGGCCATGATGGGTCGATCGTTGATGCGCTGCCAACGCGAGAGATCCCGAGAGGCGGAGTAGCCCATGAGCCCGAAGACCGCCGCCGCCACGAGGCCCAATCCCGCGACGACGATCGACGTGACGCTGACGCCCCACGGGGAGCTCAGCGAGCGAAGCACGTCCCCCACCGCTGCGAGCGCGACGAGGCCGAAGAGGGCGGTCGCGATCGCCCCGATGATGGCGCCAGCGAGGAGGCCGGAGCGAGCGTTCTCGAAGTCTGGCATCGAACGAGCGGGTTGATTCATCACCACGTCTGGATCCGCAAGGTCACCGGTCGCAGCGCCGCGCACAAGGGGTTCGTTCGTGCGGTGCGCCCTCGGGGTGCTCGACCGCACCGAACCCGAGCGCGACACGCGGAAGGGTTGCTGTGAGATGTCCTTCTGGCGCCAGAAGGACGTCGTCCCGAGTAGGTCTCGGCGAGATGGTGCGGGCTTTGCCCCTCGCCAGGAACGCTCACAGGCCGCAGTGATGCGGCAGGCACCGGTGCGTGGCGCGCGGTCCGCCGAGGTCGCACTGGAACGTCGCGCACTCCGAGTCGTCTTCGCAGGGATCGCCCGCCGCGCGCGCGGGCTGACAGGTGCCCGCGTAGTTGCAGAGCAACCCCTGGTTGCAGGGACCGGCCCCCGTGCAGCGCGCGCCTGCGGTTCCGTCGCCCGTTCGTCGACACGCGCCCGCTTCGCACGACAGGCTCGCCAGCCCGTCGCACGTTCGCCCTGTCGCGCCGCCGCAGGGGTCTCCGACCCGACGCGAGAGGGTCGTGGTCTGGCAGGTGCCGCTCTGGCTTCCGGCGTCTGGACCTTTGCAGACCAGACCGACGGCACACATCCCCGACGCGCAGCTCACGCCGACCGCGAGGGTGCGCGCGCAGGTCGCTTGAAAGAGCGTCGGCACGAGCGAGGACGGACACCACAGACCGGCCCCGCAGCCGACGTAGGTCTTCCTCGCGTCCGTCGACGTGCCGAGATAGCCGCAGGGTTGCCCCTCCCCGACCGACGGACCGCGCTGAACCGCGACACACACGGCCGTAGCGCCCGACGCGCCGAGGCACACCGCGGTCGCATCGAGGAAGCCATGTCCGCAACGCGACAGACCCTCCCCGCATGGCGTACCCGCTGCCGGGCGCGGGTGACAGGTCGCGGGGCACCTTCGCGTCATCGTGTCGAGGCTGCGCTCGCCGCAGACCCCTCCCTCCGCACACTCCTCGGAACGCCAGCACGGCCCGCCGGTCGGGACCATTCCCACGAACACCTCCGCGCAGGAGGCGACGCCGAGAAAGTCCGGCAGATAGTCTGGGGTGCACGCCGTCAGATCGTCGAGACATCGTCTCGCCGCAGTGGCGTCGAAGCGCAGGGTGGTGCCCTGCCGCAGCAGCGCGCCGAGATCGTCCGTGAACGCAGCCCCGAGCACCAGATCCTCTCTGCCCGTCACGCACTCTGCTTCCATGGCGAAGAAGGTCGAGGCGGGGACGCGTCTGGGGCACGAGAACCAGTTGTGGCAGAGCTGCGCGCGCAACCCTCGCACGAACGCGTCGTACGTGAGCGGTGCGCTCGCGTCCGCGGGATCGACGGTCTCGTCACACCCGACCAGCAACGCCAGTGACGTCGCGACGCACAAGGCGGATCGGAGAAGGGGCTGCGCGGTCGTCGCCATGAAGCGACAGTACGCCATCGCGAGGCCCGCTCGGCCAGCCGTCACATTCGACCTTCCGCACGCGTCGGACTGCCTGTCTTCACGAGCCCGCGCGCCCGCGACCCGCCGACGCCGCACACACCCAAACGACGACCATGCGTCGCAGCGCAGCCGCGGGTAGCATCGCCCGAATCCCCCACGAGGAGCCTTCATGTCCGTCGCCCTCAACCGATCGGGTCTCTTCGCCATCGTCGCGCTGGCGCTCCATTGCGGCGAGTCCGCTGCCCCAGCCTCGACCGCCCCCATCCCCGGCGTGACGGTGCTCACGCCCGTGCCGGGGCAGAGGTTCCCCGAGGGGCAGGCCATCGAGGTGCGCTTCAGCGTGCGAGGGACGGACGCGAGCGGCCCGACGCCTGTGGCGTTCCAGCTCGGGGAGGGCACCACGCGGATGACCGGGGTGGGGCAGGTCGTTGCGTTCATCGACGCGAGCGGGCCCATCGCAGAGGCCAGGGCCCTCCCAAGTGATGTGAACCCCTTCCTCGTGCCCGACGGGACGCTGGGCAACGCCGCCGCGATGTCCGACGGAGCCGTCTACGAAGCGCGTGAGCTCGTCGGCGCATCGCGCGGCGGAGGCGCGCGGTGGCGGGGTTAGGGGTCAACGTCGCGCGCGTTTGCAGAAGAGCCGCACCCCATGCCCAACAGCGGCACGTTTGCGAAAGAGGGATCAACGAGACGCTGGGGGAGGGCGTTTTTTCGCAGAGGTCTTTGTCGGAAAGACCGCTTCGAGGCGATCGCACTCTTCGGGCGAGACGAGGCTTGTCTTGCGTGCGTACTCCAACATTTTTCGCGCGCTGCTTCCCTTGGACCACCCGAGGTCGCCGCGACCATTGAAGTGATACCCGAGCTTTCTCTCGGGGTCCGCGCCAGCCTTCAGCAAGTCACCGACGAAGGTCACCCAGTCGTCGCGCACAAGTCCGAAGGAACCACCGCTCTCAGGACTCGCGTGCTCCCAGCGATCGATCGCGCTGTGCAAGAGCGTCTCTCCGTAGCTCACGGGCGTGCTGGGATCGAGGCCCGTGGCGAGCGCCCGTCGAAGCGTGTCGAGCTCGCCTCGGTGCATCCAGTATTCCAGCAGCTCACCATCAATTTCGATCGGAGCTCCCTCGGAGGCGGGCGAAGCGAGGTCCATCTTGGTGCGCAGCGCACGAAGCATGAAGGCCGTGCTGGACGCTGCGTTGTTGTTGGCCGCGAGCCAGGCGCGGAGCGCAGGAGCGGCGACCTCGGGATCGAACCGTTCGAGCGCGTCGATGGCTCCCCCCGAGAAGCCCGGATCGGGCAGTAGATCGAGCAGAAAATCCAGGGTCTTTGCGTCGCGTTGCTCGCACAGCGCAGGCACGAGAACGAAGAGCGCGTCGCGAGGAAGATCTCTTCGTCGCGCGGCCAGCTCGTTCAGCAGCTCGATCGCCTGCGCAGAGAGGCGATGCTCGTGCGGGAGCCTTCCGCGCACATCACAGAGCTCCTTCGCGGTCGCCTCGTCGCCGGGCTTCGCGAGCATCGCCCGCACAACCGCGAGGAACGGAGCCTCTTCGGGCAGCGACGGAGCGGTCATTGCCGTAGTAGAGCGAACTCCGGACCGCCACCGCAAGACTTCGGTCACGAACGCCCCGCGGGCGGCGAGCGACGGCGCCTGGTCTTGAGGATCGCCGGGGCGAAGTCCGCGGAGTTCGTTGCGGATCATCGGCCCCTTGAGCCACTCCAGAAACACTGCGCGGTGCAGCGAGAGCCGACCGAACATCTCACATGCGCGACGTCGGCCAGGCGGCGGGTCGATGCTCTGGACGAGGAGGGGCGTCGGATGGCTTAGCAGGGTTCCGGCGCCCGCGTCGGAAGTGCCTGAATTCACGGCCCGCCGCGTCGGGTCAGGCGGCGCGCGCGGGCCGCGCGGTCCACGGGGCCCTCGGGGGTGCCCGGAGTGCGCACGCGGATGTGCGCAAACGCCGCCCAGGGGATAAGTAGTCCAACGGCCCTGCCCGCCCACGCCGCTCTCGCGACGCAGGGCTCCCCTCGGCGGCAGCGCTACGTCGGGTCGGTGTGTGTACGCCCCGACTGCTCGACGAACACGCACACTGTCGTGGGGCTTCACGCACGCGCGCTCGTACGCCGAAGACGCAGGCCTCGCGCTGCCTCGCATGGGCCCCGCGGGTTCGGTGCGATGGGTCGTGGTGCACTTCCCCGACCCCTGGTGGAAGAAGCGGCACCAGAAGCGCCTCGTGCTCCGCGACACCTTCGTGAGCGAGCTCGCGCGCCTCGTCGCGCCGGGCGGCACTGTGCTCGTTCAGACCGACGTCGAGTCTCGCGCCGACGAGTACTTCGAACGCTTCGCCGCCGCGCCGGAGTTCGAAAACGCCGCCCCCGAAGGCCTGCGCTGGATCGACGAGAGCCCCCACGCCCCCGCGCGTTCGAACCGCGAGGCGAGGGCCATCGTCGACGCGCTCCCCGTGTGGCGCATGCTCTTCCGTCGTCGCTGACCCGCGAGCGCGTTCGAGAGTGGACACGACGCGCGCCTCTGCGCTTCGATGCGCGCGCATGGTCCCTCGCCCCACGTCGGCCGCATCAGGCGCCGTCGCACTCTTCGTGTGGGGGATAAATAGTCCAACGGCCACGACAGTATGCCTGCTCGTCGTGCAGCAGGAGTGGCCAGATCGCCCAGACTGCGAACTCGTCTCGGCGATCCTCCAGCGTGGCGCTCGTCGTTGCGTGCCGTTGGGCTACCCGCGGTTGGTCCCGTCTGGGCGACGGCGCTCGGGCAACAGGCCGCGAGGCACAGCGCGACGAGCGCGATCGATCTCATCGCGCGACGTCGGTCCCTGCGTCGGCGGAGGGCGTCGAGGCGGGCGTCGTCGAGATGCTCCCGCCCGCGGCGTTGGAGTTCGACGCCACGGCGACGGGCACCGTGATCGCGGTCGACGGGCGCGCCCTCGGCCGAGGCGGTGTTGCCATGAACGACGAGGGAGCTCGTCGAACCCGACGTCGTGTCGACGTTCACGGGTCCGTCTGCGCCGTCGCGGTGGCGTTGCAGCCGACGAGGCCAAGGGTCGCGAGAAGAAGGAGGCTGTGGTGGTTCTGCACGGCGCAGGTTGGCGTATCCAAGCGCGTCGCGCTGTGATGGGCACGCGTCGGAGGGCGCTCACCGCGCGAGGGGGCGACGGGCTGTGACCACGTACATCGGCCCCGCGAAGCCGACGTGAAAGTCCCCTCGGCGAAGGGCTTCGACGTCGCGAGCGCGGGCGCGACGGCAGCGCGTCCAGAGGGCGTCGAAGCCGTCTGCGGCGCCGCCGCCTGCGAGGTAGTAGCGAAGGGTCTCGTCGCGGCTCCAGATCCAGAAGCCCCGCGCGTCGAGGTCGAGGAGCTCGTCGCGCGTCGCCCGCTGATCGTCGCCCGCGTAGGGAGGCACGAGGAGCTGCACGCGGTCGGAGAGCCAGCACGAGAGCGATTCGAAACCCGCCGCGGCGACGAGGCCGGGCAGCACGTCGCCCACGCTGTTGTCACCCTCGCCGATCGCCACCTTGCCGCGCTCGCAGACGAGCTGCGCGCGAAGGAGTTCGACGCGGTCGTCGATGGGGTCGTCGTGGCGCGCGCTGCCCACGGCGAGCGAGTCGGCGAGGTTGTTGGGCTCAGCGACGAGGAGCCGCCCGCCGGGCTTGAGCACGCGCATGAACTCCCGCAGCACGCGCGCGACGTCGGGCACATGAATGAGCACCGTCTGACAGGTCACGAGGTCGAAGCGCGCGTCTTCGAAGGGAAGCGACTCGACGGAGCCGACGCGGTAGCTCGCGCGCGCGCCGAAGCCCGCGTCGGTCGTGCGACGCGTCGCGCCCTCGACCCAGGCGGCCTCGCGGTCGACGCCGATCCACGTCGTAGAAGGGGTGTGCGGCATCAGGACGCGACCCCAGTGACCGAGGCCGCAGCCCGCGTCGAGGGCGTCGGTGACGGCCGCGAGGCCCATGCGTCGAGCGAGGAGGGCGACGTAGTCGTCGTTCCACCAGAAGTCGCGCGTGTCGCCGAAGTAGGCCGCCGAGTGGAGGTGCTGCGGGAGGGGTTCGTCCATCGCGTCGCGACCTTCGCACGCGCGCTCGCCACGTCGCAATGCGCGCTCCTGGGCGCGTCGACGCGCTGCTGGGGCGCTCCGTGGGGGGCCTCGGGGTCGAGATCGGCGAGAGTTACAACAACGTCCCGCAGCTCAGTCTGGGGACGACGAGCCCGTCGGACCGGCGCTTCAACGCGTTCGCAACGTTCGGGACGTTGAGCGTGTCGGTGCTGTTCGGCGACTGAGCGTCACGGAGGAGGAGTCGCCGCGGCGGCGCGAACGAGGAGGGGAGATAGGCGTGCGTTTGACGCCCGCGCTCCCGCACCCGGCGAGAAAATCTCGTCCCCCTCACTTTTCTCCTCCGCGCGCCTTGAGGCTCGCCGCGACGCGTCCGTTGAACGGGTCAGAGCGCGCGGAATTGGGGGCGATGGACGCCTCTCGCCGTCCGCGCGGAGAGGACCCGATCCCGATGAAGATCAGCGCAGCGATGCAGATGAGTTCCGCGAAGGGCGCGCAGCGCCTCGAAGGCGCGCCCGCCAACGAGACCGACGCGAAGGCGCAGCTCGACACGCCCGTGATCACCCTCACCGACGCGCAGAAGAAGAAGCTCGTCGCGCAGGCGAAGGCGCTCCCCGCGACGTCGCTCGAGAAGCTCCCGGCCTACCTCGCCGCGCGGCTCGTGTGGATGGCGATGATCCAGGCGAAGGCGTGGCGCGACCGCGAGGCGATCTCGCAGGTTCACGACGAGGCGCAGCCCATCAGCGCGCACGACATCGAGGAGTTCGGACGCCGCGTCGAGTTCGCACGCGAGGTCGAGGCCGATCGAGGTCTCTCGGTCGTGCGAGACGTCGCCGACGTCACGAAGATGTCCGACGCGGGCATCTGGTCCGAGATGCTCGCGCACCGCGGAACGCTCTGTAGCGCCCTCTCGCTCCGCTTCGCGAAGGACGCGGGCCTGCGCGACACGGTCGTCGCGATCCGAGGCACGTCGCGGCAGCTCGATGTGACGCGCGGCCTGCGACAGCTCCTCAGGGTGTTCGAAGACGCCGCGCTCGCGGAGTGGGTGACGAAGCTCCCGAAGGGCGAAGGACCCGCGCTCGCGCGTCTCCGCCTGCTGCACGCGGAGTGGACCCGCCGACGCGCGCAGGGCGCGACGCCGGTGCTCACCGTGGCCGACGACGACCTCATGCGCAGAGCGTGGGCCCTCGCGGTCGAACCGATGGAGCGCGTGCTCCGCGTCGGTCGCTACCTCACCCGCGGCGTCGAGGGACGCGACGGAGACTACGGCCACTTTCGCGCGCCCAGAGGCACGCGGAGCAAGGGCGCCGACGCGACGAAGAAGACGCCCGTCGCCGACCCGGTGAGCAAGCCCACGGGCTGAGCTCGTTCACGCTGCGCGCGCCGCGCGAC
>JBPOHC010000570.1:0-6363 GCA_052035985.1 Myxococcota bacterium
CAGGGCAGAGCTGCGTCGCGGGCGCGTGCGTCACGCCCTGCGCCGCGCCGAGCCTCGTGTGCGGAACGGCCTGCACCGACGTGCAGACGAGCGTCACCAACTGCGGGCGCTGCGGCAACGCGTGTGCGGCCGGACAGAGCTGCGTCGCGGGCGCGTGCGTCACGCCGTGCCCCTCGCCCAACGTGATGTGCGGCGCGGTCTGCGCCGACGTGCAGACCAACGTCTCGAACTTCGGCCGCTGCGGCAACGCCTGTGCGACGGGGCAGAGCTGCGTCGCGGGCGTGTTCACCACCGCGTGTCCTTCGCCGAGGCTCGTGTGCGGCGGCGCGTGCACCGACGTGCAGACGAGCGTCGCCCACTGCGGCCGCTGCGGCAACCCATGTGCGACAGGGCAGAGCTGCGTCGCGGGCCTCTGCGTCACGCCCTGCGCCGCGCCGAGCCTCGTGTGCGGCGGCCTGTGCACCGACGTGCAGAGGAGCGTCACGAACTGCGGCCGCTGCGGCAACGCGTGTGCGACGGGGCAGAGCTGCGTCGCGGGCGTGTGCGTGGCGGCGGGCTGCTCCGCGCCGAGCATCCTCTGCTCGGGCGTTTGTGTGGATCCGCGCAGCAACAACGGGCACTGCGGCCGCTGCGACAACCCCTGCCCCGGCGGGCAGAGCTGCGTCTCGGGCGTGTGCTCGACCGTGTGCGCGGCGCCGAGGGTGGTGTGCGGCGCGATCTGCGTCTACCTCCAGACGAGCCTCTCCAACTGCGGCCGCTGCGGCAACGCGTGCGGCGCTTCGCAGATGTGCACCGCGGGGGCGTGCACCACCGTCACGACGAGCGGCTTCCGCGTGCTGTCGCTCTCGACCACGGGGTGCCAGACCGTCGAGCACAACGCCGAGACGGGCGACGACCGCGGCGGCATCGCGCTCACGCCCGACCGCGTGTTCTACAACGCCGACGGTCACCTCGGGCGCTGGCAGGCCGCGGACATGTCTGGCTTCACCGCCCTCAGCGGCCCCCGCGACGGGATGATCTCAGACCTCGCGACCAACACGGTCTACTCGGTGATCTCCGACGCGGGGACGGAGTTCGCGGGCTCCAACGGGTCGATGGTGACGCCCTTCGTCATCACGCAGCTCGCGGTGCTCGAGCCGACCACCATGGCCCTCACGCCCACGAGGATCACCCTGCGCGCGTCGGTGACGATCACGCACGACGCGGGGTTCTTCTCGGGGCACGGCTTCGTGCTGGTGTACTCGGGGCAGGCGCTCGCGGGCGTGACGCAGCAGTGGTACCGCATCGACCTGCCGTCGGGCGCGGTGACCACGTACCCCGTGTCGGGAGGTATCCCGCACCACGTCTGCGAGGTCGGCGCGTGGTGGGGCGTCGCCGAGCGCGCTGGCACCGACTACTACGCGGTGTTCGTGCGCAACAACACGACCATCGGGCGCATCCATCTCGGAGACAACGTGCAGAGCGTGGTGGGGCTCTACACCGACCTCGCGGACATCTGCTCGATCACGGTCTCGCCGAGCCGCAACCGCTGGTACTTCCACTTCGAGGGGAACTCCGAGATCGCGCCGCTCGGCGTCGAGACGACGGGCTACTGCGCGGCCACCTTCGCCGTCACGCCCTGAGGGCGCTCGCCGCGGATCAATCGGGGCGGCAGCCGTCACCCCCGCACACGTCGATGATCTCTCCGGTGCGGAAGAAGTTCGCGATCTGACGCTGGTGGGCCACGCTGCGGCGCGGGAGCTCGTGCGGGTCGGGGCTCGGCTCTGCGCCCGGCGGACGGTTGCCCGGCGCGGGCCAGCGGTTGCCGAAGTCGTAGAGCACCACGCCCGACCCCGTGCGCGGATACGCGGCCTGCGTGCATCCCCAGGGCATGCGCTCGCGGTCGTAGTTGGCCATGAGGGGGACGCCGATGTCGGTGCGCGCGGCGACCTCGTTGGTGAGCACCGAGACCTGGTGGTCTCCCTTGGCGGGGCCGACGATGACCGCGTGCGAGGGCGTGTTGGCGAAGGGCTCGGCGCTGAGGTGGCGGTAGTAGCTCACGGAGTCGGTGCCGTCCCACTGGAGCTGCGTGTAGCCGAGCACGACGGCGAGGTCCGAGGCCTCGGCGTAGACGCCGCGGAGCACGGTGAAGTACGCGACGAAGTCCGTGGAGCGGTGCAGGAGGGTGGAGTAGTTGTTCCCCGGCACGCCGAGGTGACCGCGGGTGACGTCGGGGGTGACGGCCATGAAGGTGCCGCCGAAGATGCCGCCCTGCGAGTTGCCTGAGTAGTAGAGCTCGTCGCGGTTGACCCGCACGTTGCGTGACGTGAGCGCCTCGAGCCCTCCGAGCCGCTCGCGTGCGGCGCGCGCGAGGAGGACCCACTGGAGGATCCCCTGGTGCAGCCGCTGCCCCACGGCGCGGAAGTAGCTCATGTCGTTGAGGGCCGTGAAGACCGTGCCGATGTCGGCCTCGCTCATGCCCGCGAGGCTCGCGGCCACGAGGATGAAGCGGTGCGTGTTGGCGAGCTGCCCGAGGTGTCCCGCGCGGACCTCCTCGTTGCTGCCCAGGAGCCCGTGGCCGTAGACCACGACGCCGTGGGGCTCGCCGCCGATGGCCGAGTGGGGCACGCGCACGATGAAGGGGACGCGCGTGGTGCCCATGGCGACGGGGCGTCCCGAGGCGTCGAGGTTGAGCTCGCGGCCGGGCTGCGGGATGTCGGGGTAGTGACGGTCGACGGTGTAGTCGGGCACCTCGATCGTTCCGCCGAGCTCGAGCGCGATGTTGGCGTCGAAGGGGTGGCCCATCCCGTCGTCGGCGCGGAGGAACGTTCGCACGTCGTTGATCACCATCGCGGGCCCCTGCGCTCCGACGCGCTGGAGGGCATCGTCACGCATCGCGAGCATGCGGCCGTGGAGGCTCTGCGAGCTCGCGGTGTTGAAGTCCCACGCGAGGGTGAGCGAGGCGCGCGTGACGCCCGCGGCTTCGAGCAGCGTGAAGGTGTCGTTGAAGCGCGCCTGCCGCGGCGCGAGGCGCGGATCAGTGGCACCCATCCCGTCGCGCAGGAGCGTGAAGGCGCGCGAGGGCGTGACGGCGGCGCCCGCGGTGGTGCGGAGGTTCCTGAACGCGACGACGTAGCGCGTGTTCTCTTTCAAGATCACCGCGGGGCGGAGGAAGAGCGTCTTCTTCGTCGCATCGCTCTCGTTCCCATCGAGCTCGACCCAGTGGGGCACGCGACGGAGCGTCGTTCCGCTCACTTCGAAGAGCAGCGTCGCGGAGTCGTCGGCCATCGACCGCTCGATGTGATCCTCGGCGGCGAGCGCGCTCGCGTCGAGGTTGGGGATGATCGTCATGACGGGCGTTCCGACGCCGTAGCCGTCCATGAACGACAGGCTCGACGCGTCGACGAAGGCCCCGCGACGGTTCTGCGGGAGGCTCGTCGCGCCGAAGCGCAGCGCGTAGCCCGTCGGACGCGAAGCGTCGGCCCTGAGGTAGAGGTTCGACGGCCACGGCATCGCGCACGAGCGCTCGTCGAGCGGATCGCAGTCTGCCGGGTCTTGCGTCGTCGGCGGCGCGTCGGCGGCGGGCGCGTCGGTCCGCGCGACGTCGGTCACGCCTCCGTCGACGGGCGTCGCGGGCGTGTCATCGCAGGCCGAGAGCGCGAGCAGCGGGAGCCAGACCAACCATCGCGAACGCATCACCATGCAGCACCTCTCCGTGTCGGGCGACGGAGCGTCGTCGCTCGCCCGCGCGCGGTCAAGCGTCGGTGATGATGCGTCGGAGGAGGGAGCGAGCGAAGGTCAGGGGACGGCGGTGCGGGTGCCCACCGCGACGGTGCGCGACATGTTGAGGTACACGTTGCCGCCGCACACGATCACCTCGTAGTTGTCGAGGGAGCGAGGCGCGGGGCCGCGCGTGACCATGCCCTCGTTGTTGTACCCGGATCCGTGACACGGGCAGCTCGACCCCGACGTCGACGTCGAGGGAGCGGGCACGGTGCACCCCGAGTGCGTGCAGACCGAGGTGTACGCGAAGATCCCTCGCGCATCGCGTCCCACGATCACCCGCGCGGCCTTGACGTTGCGCCAGCTCCCCACGGGGAAGCTCGTCACCGCGCCGAGCATCGTCGCGCCCGCGGGAGGACACGCAGGGCCCGTGTCGGTCGCCACGTCGGGTGTGCCCGTGTCCGCGGGGCCCGTGTCGGTCGCCACGTCGGGCGCGCCCGTGTCCGGGGAGCCCGTGTCGCTCGCCGCGTCGAGCGGCGTCGTGTCGGTGGGCGTCGACGCGTCGGTTGAAGCGTCCGTGGGCGTCGAGGTGTCGGTGGGCGTCGAAGTGTCGGAGGGTGTCGAAGTGTCGGTGGGCATCGACGCGTCGGTCTGCATCGACGTGTCGGTGGGCGTCGACGTGTCGGTCGCCATCGCGGTGTCGGTCGGCGTCGACGTGTCCGTCGGCATCGAGGTGTCGGTCGGCGTCGACGTGTCGGTCGACATCGAGGCGTCACCGCCGGAGGCCGGGTCGGCGCCGCAGGCCACGGCGGCCGCGGCGACCCCGAAGACCAGCATGTTGCGTCGAGTCAGCGAAGCGTTGTTGGAAATGGATTGAGTCGTCACAGGACCTCTCGAAGTGAAAGCGTGGAGCCGCGGACAATACCCCACGACCGCGGCATTCGTGCACCCTCTGCGTATCGGAGAGCGCAATCGGAAGCATTGTTCACGCTCGGTTGGAGCGTGTAGGGTGCCGCCGCGATGGAGACCTTCGACCTGGCAGCGTCCGATGCCGAGCGTGAGGCGCTCGGAACGATCCTCTCGCACGCGTTCGGGTTTCCTCTGGCTGAGGTGCCCATCTGGTTCGAGCGGGCGGGGGCGGAGAACATCTACGCGTGGCGCGGCGACGACGCGGTGGCGGGCGGGCTCATCACCATTCCGATGGGGCAGTTCTTCGGCGGTCGGTCGGTTCCCACGACGGGGATCGCGGGCGTCGGGGTCGCGCCGTGGGCGCGCGGCGCGGGCGTCGCGACGCGGATGATGCAGTCGATCGTGCGGGAGGGTCACGCGAAGGGCGTGGCGCTCTCGACGCTGTACCCCGCGACGGTTCCGCTCTATCAGCGCGCGGGCTACGAGCGCGCGGGCGGGCGCTACGTGACCGCCGTGCGACCGCAGGAGCTCCCCACGTCACACGACCCCGCGCTGCGCGTGGTTCCGCTGAAGGACCTCTCGTCACCCGAGATCCGCGCGGTGTACACGCGCTTCGCGAGCGCGCGCGACGGCTGGCTCGACCGCGGCCCCTACCAGTGGACCCGCGTGGAGCGCCCCGTCCGCGGAGATCCGCGCGCCCACGCGATCGTGGGCCCCGACGGGATCGAGGGCTACGTCGTCGCGAATCACAAGATGACCGACGGCCACGACACGGAGCTCGTCGTGAGCGACCTCGTCGCGGTGACTCCGAGGGCCGTGACCGAAGCGCTCTCGCTCCTCGGCGCGTACCGCTCGCTCGCGCAGGAGGTCCGCTGGTCATGCGCGCCGCACGACACGTTCACGCAGCGCCTCCGCGATCGCTTTCACCGCGTGACGCTCGGCGACTACTGGATGCTTCGCCTCACGCACGTCGCGAAGGCGCTCGAAGCGCGCGGGTACAACCCGGCGCTGAAGGGCGCGGTCACGATCGCGGTGACCGACGCGGTGATCCCCGAGAACGCGGGCGCTTACCGCGTCGAGGTCGAGGGCGGCGCGGCCTCGGTCAAGCGCGTCGAGGGCGGCGCGGAGATCACGCTCGACGTGAGGGCGCTCGCCACGGCGTACACCGGCTTTCGCAGGGTGAGCGCGCTGGTGCGAGACGGGCTTGCGGCGGGAGACGACGGCGCGGTGCGCTTCGCCGACGCGATCTTCGCGAGCGAAGGCCCCGCGATGTGTGACGGGTTCTGAGCGGGGATTCGAAGGGCCGCGCTCAGCCCGCCGCAGCTTCGCCGCCGTCGACGAAGATCACGTTGCCGTTGAGCCAGTGCGTCTCGGGCCCCGCCAACGCGACGAGCGTCGCGGCCACGTCGCCCGGCGTCGTCAGTCGCCCGTGCGGATTGCGCGTCTCGGCCTTCGCCGCGATCGCCTCGTGCCCCGGGATCGTCTCGAGCGCCGGGGTGCGCGTGACGCCTGCGCAGATCGCGTTCGCCGTGAAGCCGCGCTTCGCGCCCTCCAGCGCGAGCTGGCGCGTCCACGCTTCGAGGGCCGCCTTCGCGGCGCTTACAGCACCGTAGGAGGCGAGCGCAGAGCGGCTCCCCTCGCTCGTCATCGCGTACACGCGGCCGTGCTGCGCGAGGTGCTTGCGCGTCACGAGGTCCTGCGTCCAGTAGAGGAGCGACGACGACATCACGTCGAGCGTCATCTCGACCTGCA
>JBPOHC010001023.1:0-3330 GCA_052035985.1 Myxococcota bacterium
CGCCGATGCGTCGCGTGTACACGGGTTCACCGACGAGGACGTTGCGACTGTGCCGACGTTCGCGAGCGTAGCCGTTGCCATCGCCGCGACGCTCGCGGGGTGCGACCTCGTGGGGTTCAACCTGCGCACGTTCGACCTGCCGTTGCTCCGCGCGGAGTTCTCCCGCTGCGGCCTCGCGTGGCCGTGCGACGGGGCGCGTGTCATCGATGCGTTCGTGATCTACCGCGAGCATGAGCGGCGCGACCTCGCCTCGGCGGTGCGGTTCTACTGCGGACGCGAGCACGTCGGAGCGCACGGCGCCGTCGCAGATGCTCACGCCGCGCTCGACGTTGCGCTCGCGCAGGTCGACCGCTACCCCGACCTCGCGGGCCTCGACGTCGCCGCGCTGGACGCTGCGAGCGGCGGGCGTCAAACGACGTGGGCTAGCGACGACGGGAAGCTGCGATGGGGCGTCGACGGCCGCGCGGTGTGGGGCTTCGGGAAGAGCGCGGGGAAGCCCGTCGCGAGCGATCGAGGCTTCGCGTCGTGGGTCCTGCGCAACGACTTCGCCGCCGACGTGAAGGCGCTCGTGACGCGCGTGCTCAACGGCGAAGACGTCCGCAAGGCGTAACACCCGCGCGCGGGCGACGTAGTGTGTGCAGACCGCGAGATGCGGAGGGAGTGACGATGGACGACACGACGAAGATCATGGAACTGCTCTCAACGATGGATCGCCGCATCGACGCGGCCGAAGCGGAGATCGCTTCGCTCAAGCGCGCGCAGAAAGGCGCGGCTGCACAGCCCGATCACGTCGGAGATATCGCGAACGCGATCGTGGCGTACGCTCGCACGCGGCGACGCTGCGCCACCACGTCGCACGAACTTCGCGCGGCCCTCGGGCTGTCCGCAGACGTCCACGGGATGAGCATCGACGCGGCGCTCAAGCGCATCGCCGCGGGCGCGTTCGCCGGTGTGACGGCGAAGGCTGATGGCGACACGAACATCCCGAAGGCTGGGACGTTCACGCTGTGGCACATCGTGGCCGCGCCGCCCGTCAACGGCGTGACGAAGAGCGACTGACCACCCCGAGGGCGTCAGCCCTCACGAGGCGACCGCTGCGGCGTGCGCTTCGTCAGTGCTGACGAAGGGAGTGACGATGACGACCGAACCGAAACTGTACCGCGTGACGATCGAGTGCGAGGTGTGGGTGATCGCCTCGTCGCGAGAGGACGCCGAGAACATCAACCACGCGAGCGAGTGGTACGACATCCTCAACGATGACGTGCGCCACAACGCAGGCATCACCGCCCGCGTCGTCACGAGCGCATCGTCCAACAATCTCCCGTGGCGTGCGGAGGGCTGCGAGGACGCCGAAGACGCAACCATCGCGGAGTGGGCCTCCCGAACGCGGGAGGCCGTCGAGCGCGAGAAGCACGAAGCGAAGATGGCGAAGGCGCAGACCGCGCTTCCGATCGAGTGACGACGATGACGACGTGCATCACAACGGCGCGCGAGTGCGCCACGACGGAGACCGCCGCCGAACGCGCGGAGCGACTCGCGCTGCGCGACGCGATCGAACGCGCGGTGCTCGACCGCGAGGCTGAGTGCGACCGGCGCGAACCGCTGCGCGATGCGCTCGCGCGGATCGCGAAGGCGACGAAGCGGACGAAGGGAGCGAAGACCGATGGCTGACGGCGGCGAGAGATCGGAGATGAGCGACCGCGAGCGAGCGCTTGCGGTGCGGCGACTGCGCGACGAAGGGATGAGCCTCTCCGCGATCGGGCGCGCGCTCGGTGTGACGCGGCAGGCGATCACGAAGTCGCTCGCGCGCGAGGTGCCGGAGGCGAAGCCCGACGTGATGGCGTCGGACCTCGTTCGCGGTCGGCGCGGGCGTCGCGCGCAGCGGGCCGTGACGATCAACATCAACCGACTGAGCAAGCGCGAGATCGAGCGCGGTCGCATGGAGGCGCCGCCCGCGGAAACGACCGACCTTTACGACCGCCCGAAGACGCGCGGCGACTGCCTCGCGGGCGGCGTCAACGAGGCGCGTCCTTGCGTATGGTCGGCGTGTCGCCATCATCTCCTGCTCGACGTCGATGAGAACACCGGGTCGATCAAGATGAACTTCCCGCCCGCCGACGACAGTGCGGAAGCTCTCGTCGCCGTGCTCCGCGAGATGCCCGACACCTGCGCGCTCGACGTCGCTGACCGCCTCGGCATCACGCTCGAAGAATGCGGGTCGCGCGAGAATCTCGTCCGTGAGCGCGTGAGGCAATGCGAGGTCGACTCCCTCGTGAGGCTGAAGCACCGCGCGCCGCACCTCGCAGACTACCTCGACGAAGACGCCGCGTCGCTCTCTGGCGTCGCGAACGCGCTCGAATCGCGCGCGAGCGTCGAGGCGCAGACGACCACCGCGCTCGACACGCTCCCCCGCGTCGTGCGTGTGCTCCCGCCGCCGCCGCCCGCGCAGGAGCGCCCGACGCTCGACGCTGAGGGCCGCGCCATCGCAGCGCTCGGGATGGTCCGCACGAACCCGCGGCGCATCGTCACGAGGGGGCGCCCGTGAGCGCGTACGACTGGACCGCGATTCGCGCAGCGTACGAGGGCGGCGCGTCGCTCGACGCGATCAAGGCGCGCTTCGGTTGCGACGTGCCGCACACGTCGCGGAAGCTCCGTCGCATGGGCGTGACGATGCGCCCGCGAGGTCGCCCGACGAAGGCGCGCGATCGTCTCGTCGCACTCCTCGCCACGAACGCGGGCACGCTCGCAGAGATTGCGGAGCGCTGCGGCGTGAGCGAGAGCACCGTTTCACGAACGCGCGCGCGGCTTCGTCACAGCGACCGTCTCGTCGAGGTGCGCTGGTGACCCCCGACTCCCTCGCCGCGTGCGCGCTACGCCTCCGCGCGGGCGCTCCCCTCGCCGCCGTGGCCGACGACGCAGCGACGACGCCGACGCGCCTCCGTCGGGCGCTGAGACGTCACCTCGTGCCCCTCGCAGCGATCCGCGAGGACGGGCGCACGGCGCGAGCGGCGCGCGTCGCGGAGCACTACGCCTCGCGCGATCCGTCGACGCTCGCCGCGTGGGAAGGCGTCCACCCGTCGACGGTGCTCGCGGACCTTCGCCGCGCGGGCGTGAGTCGCCGTCCCGCGGGCTGGCGGGGGCGAGCGTGAGCCTCCCGCCGATTCCCGAGGCGCATCGAAAGATGCTCCTGCGCATCGTCAGCGCCACGCTCGCAGACCTGCGCGAGAAAAGCGACGCGCGGAAACGCTGCGAAACACGGGCGAAACTCACAATCGTTCGCGTGCGTGACGAATAATCGTTGACGCCCGACGCGGGGCGGTTTAGGTTTCA
>JBPOHC010000388.1:0-18209 GCA_052035985.1 Myxococcota bacterium
GGGGACTCGGGGGCTGGTACTCGCCCTTCGGATGGTGGGCCTGGGGGCCGAGGCTGATGCTCCCGTGGCTCCCCGCCTTCGCCGTGCTCGGCGCGGCGTCGCTCACGGAGGAAGCGCGCGCGCTCGCGGGGCGCATCGTGGCGAGGCCCGAGCTCACGGCGGCGGTGTTGTCGGTGTGCGCGCTCCCCCACGTGGCGGCGGTGTTCGACCCCGACATGGTGAACCGCTTCCTCGGGCCCGATGCGGTGTGCCCGCGGCAGGTCATCATCCAGATGGGCGCCGAGCCCTTCTACGAGTGCGCGCACCACTACATCTGGGCGAAGGGATCGATGATGTCAGGCTTCGTCGACGTGTATCTCCGCTCGTGGGCGGGCGTCGCGTGGGCGCTCCTCGCGGCGGTCAACGTCGCGGCGCTCAGGGCCGCGCGCGCCATCGAGGAGCCTCCGCGCGCCGATGTCGGTGCAGCTCCGCGCGTGTGAGACCTGCGTGAAAAGCGCTTGTTTCTGGGCCTCGCGGCGAGGCCGCGGCCCGTTGAAGCCCCATGTTGCTTTTGCAACGCCGCGCTTTCGGGCGGACGGGGGGGCGTGGTACGGTCGCCCGCGGCCACGATGTCGATGAACGCACGCGAAAATAGCGCTCGCTCATCCCTCGTCGGGTCGCGCATCGGCAAGTTCGACGTGATCGCCGAGATCGGCACCGGGGGGATGGCCTCGGTGTACCTCGCGAGGTCGACGGCCGCGGGGGGCTTCAACCGCCTCGTCGCGATCAAGGTGATGCACCCCCACCTCTCGCAGGAGGACTCGTTCGTCGAGATGTTCCTCGACGAGGCGCGGGTGGCGGCGACGATCCAGCACCCCAACGTGGTCTCGATCATCGACGTGGGCATCGAGGAGGGACTGATCTTCCTCATCATGGATTACGTCGAGGGAGACAGCTTCTCGAACATCGAGAAGATGGCGGTGAACCTCCGCCGCCGCATCCCCCTCGGGATCATCCTCCGCGTGGTGCTCGACGCGCTCGCGGGGCTCCACTACGCGCACGAGCTCACCGACCACGCGGGCACGCCGCTCAAGATCATCCACCGCGACGTGTCTCCGCAGAACGTCGTCGTGGGCGTCGACGGCACCGCGCGCATCGTCGATTTCGGCATCGCGAAGGCCGAGAGCCGCATCACCAACACGCAGGTGGGGCTCATCAAGGGCAAGCTCAACTTCATGGCCCCCGAGCAGATCAGGGGTCAGCCCCTCGACCGCCGCGTCGACGTCTTCGGCATGGGCGTCACGCTCTGGGAGGCCATCACCCTCCGCCGGCTCTTCGCGGGCGACAACGAGTTCGACACCGCGCGGCGCATCCTCGCGGGCGAGTACCCGAGCCTCCTCGAGTACGACGCGCGGCTGCCGCCCGTGCTCGACGAGATCTGCAAGCGCTCGCTGCACCCCGACCCCGACCAGCGCTTCCGCTCCGCCGCGGAGTTCTCCGAGGCCATCGAGCGAGAGCTCCACAGCTCCATCGCGGGGCCGCGCGAGGTGTCGGGCTTCATCTCGGGCGTCGCCACGCAGAAGCTCGAGCGCGAGCGACGCGCCGTGCGAGAGAGCGCCGCGATCACCGCGCACGCGTCGGAGCCCGACGACGACGACGAGCCCGCGTTCATGTCGACCACCGTGGTCGAGGCGCCCGTCACGCGCGCGCCGTCGCCCATCGGCCCCGTGAACCCGGTGCTGCCCTCTTCGTCGGCGCCGCGCGATCGCTCGGGCGAAGAGAACGCCACGCAGAAGGCCTCGCGGTTCCGCGCGCCCACGATGACCATGCCCACGCGCGGAGGCGGCGCGCAGGCCCCCGCGGCGCGGTCGAGCGCGCGCGGCGTCGTCGTCGACGAGACGCCCGAGGTGGGCGGCGAGACCCGCTCGCTGCGCGTCCAGGCCCCGCGGAAGATCACCGAGATCCCGGCGCCTGCTGCCATGCAGAAGCACGCGCAGGCGCCGACGCCCGCGCACCCCGAGTACGACGACGAGGGGGCCACGTCGCCCTTTCACGCGATGGCGATCGTCGAGAAGGCGCGCGCGTTCAAGGCCGCTTCGATCGCGCCCATCGCGCCGATCACGACGCCCGCGCCCGCGCCGGGGCCAGACCTCGCGGATCACCTCTCCGACGTGGAGGATGACAGCGCCGAGACGGGCTCCGCGAGGACGCTCTTTCAGCCTCGCTACGTGCCCGGTGACGGCGGTTCGTCGGGCGAGGTCCCGCGGGCGATGCCTCCGCAGCAGCAGCCCGCGATGCCGCAGGCGCCCGCGGCCGATCGGTCGTACCCCATCGACCTCGTCGCGCGTCCGAGCGAGCAGGTCACCGCGCCGTCGCCGCCGTATCCGCCGCCGCAGCCCTACGCGCCCGTCGGACAGCTCGCGCCCTACGATCCGTCGCAGCAGGCGCCCGTGGGGGTTGCCCCGCAGCGCGCGTTTCAGGCGCCGCCGCAGCCCGAAAAATCAGGGCTCCCCGCGGTGGTGTACGTGCTGCTGAGCGTGGTGCTCGTGGGCGGCGCCGCGGCGGTGCTGCTCTACGTGCTCCGCCTTCGCAACGGCTGAATTGCGTTGATGGCGGAGCGCGGGCGTCGGTAGGGTTGCGCGCCGCGAGCGTCGCCGTCGGTGCCGCTCGCCACAAGAACCAATTCATCCACAGGATCGACTGCACCCATGGCCGTCATTGCCGTCGTCATGCCCAAGCTCGGCGAGAGCATCGTCGAGGGAACCATCAGCCGCTGGCACATCAAGCAGGGCGATGTGATCAAGAAGGATCAGGTGATCGTCACCGTGTCGACCGACAAGGCCGACACCGACGTGCCTTCGCCCGTGAGCGGCGTCGTCGGCGCGATCCTCGCGCGTGAGCAGGACGTCGTCCCCGTCGACCGTCCCATCGTCGAGATCGACACCGCCGCGGGGGCCGCGAAGCCCGTCGCGCCCGCGCCCGTCGCCGCCGTCGCCGCCGCGCCCTCGGAGCCCGCGACCGCCGCGCCTCTCACGCCGAAGGTCCGCGCGATGGCGCGCGAGCACGACGTCGACCTCTCGACCGTGCAGGGCACCGGGGAGCGCGGACGCGTCACCCCGCGCGACGTCGAGGCTGCGCTCCAGGCCCGCGCCGCAGCGCCCGCAGCGCCTCCTCCCGCGGCTCCGACCGCGCCCGTCGCAGCCGCCCCCGCGGCGTCCGCCCCCGTGGCGCCGTCGCGCGTCGCGCAGGCGAGCGAGTCGGTGGCCGTGCTCGCGCAGTCCATTCCCGCGGCGCCGCGCGGCGGCTTTCAGGTCAAGCCCTACGCGCCTTCGCCGGGCGACGAGGTGGTCCCCTTCAACCGTCGCCGTCGGATCATCGCCGACCACATGGTCTATTCGAAGCACGTCTCTCCGCACGTCTACACGTTCGCGGAGATCGACATGCACAAGGTCTCGCGCCTCCGCGACGCCCGAAAGGATGCCTACAAGGCCGAGGGCGTGTCGCTCACGTTCCTCTCGTTCATCGCCGCCGCCACGGCGCGCGCGCTGCGAGAGAACCCCGTGCTCAACGCCCGCGTGCTCGACGACGCGTACGTGAAGCTCCGCGACATCAACCTCGGCATGGCCGTCGAGACCCCCGGCGGGCTCATCGTCCCCGTGGTGCGCAACGCCGACGAGCTCACGGTGAAGGGCCTCGCGCGGAACATCGACGCCGTGGCCCGCAAGGCCCGCGACGGGACCATCTCGGCCGACGAGCTCTCGGGCGCGACCTTCACCATCTCGAACCCCGGGCTCAAGGGCAACTTCGTCGGCGCCGCGGTGATCTCTCAGCCCAACGTGGCGATCCTGCGCACGGGCGAGATCGTCAAGCGCCCCGTGGTGGTCGAGGTCGACGGCGTCGACACCATCGCGATCCACCCGGTGATGTTCGTGTGCCTCTCGTACGACCACCGCATCGTCGACGGCGTGGCCGCGAACAACTTCCTGCACCGCGTGACCGAGCTCCTCGAGTCGGGGCAGTTCGAGGTCTGATTACGGGCCGCGCGGGTCTCGTCTCTCACGGGCCTTGACCCGCGCCGCCGCACACCGCGAGGATAGCGCCCCGCGGGGAGCGCCGCGCGCCGTCACCCGAGAGAGCACCAGGGAATCCCATGAGAAAGTCGCCCATCGCAGGACTCGCCGCCTTCGCGGTCGCCACGCTCGTCGCGCCGCTCGCCCTCGCGCAGACCATCAACCTCAACACGGGCTTCATGCCCGACCCGCAGCGCTTTCAGGGCATGGCGGGCGGGCCCGTCTCGGCGCAGACCGTCCAGGCCGACTGCCGCGGATGGATCCCCGCGCAGCCGAGCTACATCCTCCAGTCGCCGACGGGCTTCCGCTTCCTGCGCATCTTCGCCGAGTCAGGCACCGACACGACCCTCATGGTGCGCGGCGTGAACCAGACGTGGTGCGCCGACGACACCTACGGCAACATGCCGGGCCTCGACCTCCGCGGCCTGCCGCCCGGGCGCTATGACGTCTACGTGGGCACCTACTCGCAGGGCCAGACGGCGCCGTTTCAGCTCGCGCTGAGCGAGCTCACGTCGTCGCGTCCCACGGGCGCCGTCGGGACGCCCAACGTCCCGCAGCCCCCGTATCAGCCTCCGGTGCCCAACCCGCCGCAGCTCCCGAGCCTGGGCAACCTCGACCCGACGCTCCGCGCCGTGGGGCGCCCGCTGAACATCCCCCCCAACGTGCTCCGCCCCGTCGCCGCGATGGGCCGCACCAACGGCGTCTTCGACGCAGGCAACGTGCGCGGAGAGGGCACCTGCCGGGGGTGGGTCCAGGCCGCGCCGTCGCACACCATGCTCGTCCGCACGCCGCAGCCCTTCCTCCTCGTGGCGGTGACCTCCGCGGCCGACTCGACGCTCATCATCCGACGCCCCGACGGCACCCTCGTCTGCAACGACGACCGCTTCAACCTCAACCCCGGCGTTCAGGGCGCCTTCCCCGCGGGCATCTATCAGATGTGGGTGGGCAGCTATCGTCAGGGCGAGGTGCGCCCCTACCGCATCACGGTCAGCTCCGATCCCACGGTGCATCCGTGACCGTCCGCTCGCGCGTGGGTTAGTCTCCGCCCCGCGCTCATGCGTCGAACCTCGAACCTCCTCGCGGCGTCCGCGGCTGCCCTCCTCGCGGTCCCCGCTGGAGTCGCGCACGCGCAGACCATCCGCGCCTATCACCCGCGCATCTTTCTGAGCGCCGCGGGTCAGCGCGGGGTCACGCCCGCCACGATCCGATCGCGCTGCGAGGCCCCGGGCTCGCTCTACGCCCGCGCGTGCCGCGTCGCCGCGCCGATCCCGCTGCCGCCGACCACGCGCAATCCCCCCCTCACGATCATCAACAACGCCCTGCGCTACGTGCTCTACGGCGAAGACGCGACGCTCCAGGCCGTGCGCGACGAGCTCAACCGCACGGGGAACTTCGTCGACCGCGGCGATGAGCGGGGCCAGCTCCTCACCAACGCGTCGCGCGTGCTCCACCTCGCCGTCGCGTACGACTGGCTCTTCAACGACCTCACCACCACCGACCGCGAGACGCTCCGCAACCAGCTCGAGTCGTACGCCGAGTGGTCGCTGGCCCACCAGCCGCAAGACGTCTTCTCGTCCGAAGCCTTCGCGCAGGCCGCCGCCGTGGGCATCGCGGGGCTCGCGCTCGCCGCGCCCGGCGACTCCGCGATGACCACGTCGGCGCGCTATGTGGCCTACGCCAACGCGCGCTGGCGCACGCAGCTCCTGCCCGCGCTCGGGTACGCGCGGGGATGGTGGCCCGAGGGCCCCGCGTGGTTCGACAACTGGGCCGGCCGCTTCGCGCTCTACTACGCCATCGCGTGGAGCACCGCGATGGGCGAGGACCTCGTCGCCTGGGCGCAGCAGAACGCGTCAGACCCCTTCGGCGCGATGGTGCGCTATCACCCCTACGCGCTGCGCCCCGACCTGCGCTACCCGACCTTCGGCGACGCGCTCAGCGAGGCGCCCGCGGGCGCGGCGGGGCAGCGCGCGGTGCTCGACATGCTCGCGTGGGCGACGGGCTCGCCCGTGACGCAGTCGCTCGCCAACGAGGTCAGCGTGCGCCTCCCCGCGGGGCAGGACTACGGCGGCCCCGAGGCGTGGCACCAGCTCGTGTTCTGGGAGCCCGCGCGACCGTCGCGGCCCGCGAGGGTCGACCTCCCGCTCGCGGCGCACCTCTCTCCGACGGCGGCCGACGTGGTGGTGATGCGCGGCTCGTGGGACGACACCGACGCCGTGCACGTCACGCTCTCGTGCGGCGACTGGTTCACGCCGCGGCAGCACCTCGAGGCCGGGAGCTTTCAGATCTATCACCGCGCGCCCCTCGCGGTGCACACGGGCGCCTACGACGGCTTCGAGACCAACCACTGGCTCAACTGGTACGCGCAGCGCTCGGTGCACGCGAACACGCTCGCCGTCGTGAAGCCCGGCGAGACCTTTCCCAACGCGCGCCGCATCCCGAGCGTGAACGACGGCGGGCAGCGCGCGATGGCCTACGCCAACAGCGCGCGCGCCACGGTGTCGCTCTACCGCTCGAACCTCACCGAGGGGTCGCAGTACGACACCGGCTCGGTCACCGCATTCGAGAGCTCGCGCTACCACGACTACGCCGCGTGCAACCTCACGCGGGCCTACAACTCGTCGGCCGTGACCACCGCGGGCGCGAGCGCGAAGGTGCGCGAGGTCACGCGTCAGCTCGTGTTTCTACGGCCCGAGCTCGTGGTGATCTTCGACCGCGTCGAGTCGACGGACCCCTCGTACGACCGCCGCTTCGTGATGCACTCGCTCGCGCGCCCTTCGCTCGATCGCGACGGACGCTTCTCGCTCTCGCGCGCCAACGGACGGCTCATCGCGCGCACGCTGCTCCCCGCCAACGCGACCACGCAGGTGGTCGACGGCTTCGCGGTCGACGGCACCACGGTGAACCCCCTCGTCGCCGTCGAAGACACCCGCGGGATGCGCGTCGAGGTGACCGCGCCGAGGGGCAACGCGAGGGAGTATTTTCTCCACGTCATCGACGCGACCGACACGGACCACGACGCGATGCCGCCCGCGTCGCTCGTCGAAGACGCCGACAGCGCGGGCGTGCGCATCGCAGACCCCGCGGGGCAGCGGTCGTACACGGTGACCTTCCGTCGAACGGGCGATCCCGGCGGAGAGATCCGCGTGCAGGACACGCAGGGCGCGACGCTCTACTACGGCGCGCTCGGCGCGGGCGGGCGGTTCTATCCGGTGCTCCCCGACGCGGGCGTCTCGCGCAGCGACGCGGGCGTCGACGCGGGCGGCGATGCGGGCGGAGGGCTCGTCCCTGGCGGCGGCGGATGCTCGTGTCGTACGGCGACGCCGACGTCGCGCTGCGCGTGGCCGTGGGCGCTCGCGATCAGCGCGTGTGCGCTGCGTGCTCGTCGTGGTCGTGGGCGCCGTGCGCGAGGCCGTTGAGGTAGCGGTTCACCGTGATGACCGTGTAGCCCCACACCGCGACGCCGCCGAGCGTCACGAAGGGGAAGAGCGGGGTGAACGCCCCCACGAGCAGCGTGAGGCTGAAGAGGAAGAGCATCATGTCGCCGCCCACGAGGCCCACGCGCGTCAGCAGCGCGCGGAGCTCGGGGTCTCGGTGCGCCGCGGCGTCGCGGATCGCGCGGCCGAGGGGTGACTCGCCGCTCGCGTCGCGCGCGCCGTCATCGATCGACGAGGCGCCGAGCAGGAGGCTCTGAACGCCCTGCACCACGAGGCTCACGCGGAGCACCGCGCTCGGCTTCGCCTCGAACGATCGGAGCAGCGCGGCGCGCTCCTCGCCGGTCGCGTCGTGACCCTGACGGAGCAGCGACGAGAGCCTGCGGTGGAGGAGGTCCCACGCGGCCGTTCCGCTCGCGCCCACCGCGGAGGCGAGCACCACCATGAGGGCCGCGATCACGAAGCCGTGCGTCCGCGCGAGGATCACCGCGCCGCCGAGCATCATCGACGCGAAGCCGATCACGTCGCCGGCCTGATCGAGCGCGCGTCCGAAGGGCGACGACATCTTCTTCGCGCGCGCCACCACGCCGTCGAGGCAGTCGAGGATCGCGCGCGCTTCGAACATCAGCCCCGCGGCCACCATCGCGCGCGTCGTGCCCTGCGAGAGCACCACGCCCGCCGTGACCCCGAGCAGCGTGTGGAACACCGTGATGTGATTGGGCCGCACGGGCACCCGCATCGCGAGCGGAACGAGCGCCCGCGCGAGCGGATAACGCCACAGGCGATCAGCGGGGCACGCGGTCAGGTCGAGGAGCGCGTCGAGGTCGGTGCGTTGGGCGGGCGCGTTCATGGCGACACTCCCCTCACGCCACGCACGAGGCGTTCCGCGGTCGCCACGTCGCGCGGAGTCGACGCGCGTGCGGCGAAGTCCCTCATTGTTGCCGCAAGGCTTTCACTCCGGTGCGCGCGACAGCAGAGCTTTCGCTGCGTCGCCGCGGTGGCACCCGCGTCGCGCGCGTTCCATGCGGTGACGGCTATCCCGCGAAGAAGGGGGCGACGTCGACGTAGGGGACGAGCGCTCGCGCGCGCTGCTCGACCGACGCGACGGGCTCTCGCTGGAGCGTCTCGGGATGCACCTCCCAGCCCGAGAGCGCGCGTCGGAGGAGCGTCTGCGCGCTGGCCTCCGCGAGCGTCTCGAGGAGCCCTCCGGCGACCTTCGGCGCGTCGCGGGCGAGGGGAGCGCCCTGCGCGTCTTGAAGCGTGAACCCCGCGCCGCCGGGGCCTTCCCAGATGCGCGCGCGGAGCCGGAGCGTGCGGGCGCCGGAGCCCGTGCTGATCCACCCGAAGCCCACCACCGCGAGCAGCGTGAGGCCCACCATCGTCGACGCGAGCGCGCCCACGTTGGCGCCGCCCTTCGTGTGTCCGAGCTCGAAGTCCACCACGCGGCTCGCGCCGTCGTGACCGGCCCACACGGGCGCGCCGAAGAGCGTCGAGAGCGTGAGCTCGAGGTCCGCCGCGCCGAGCGGAGAGCGCTGCATCGGCCCCGTGCGACCGTGTCCTCCGCGGAGCGTCCGCTGGAGACGCAGCGCGCGCGTGACGAGATCGCGTCCCACGTCGGCGGTCATCGTCCCGCGGGCGACGGTGGCGTGCACGAGCTCGAGGATCGTCGCGACGCGCGCGTCGGGCCACGAGAGCGACTGCATCGCCGCCGCTGCGCCGCTCGGGTCGTCGGCGGTCGGAGGCGGCGCGGGCCACGCGGCGCGGTGCTCGGGCGCGAGCGATCCGAGGCGCGTGAGAAAGTCTGCGACGGCGCGCGCCGCGGGCTCGCGCGCGATGGTCTCGAACCTCACCGCGGCGGGGCCGGCGCTGAACGCGAGCGAGTGAGAGAGCATGCCGGGCTTGAAGGTGAAGCCCGTGATCGCGGCGTAGGGGATGTCGACGGGCGCGTCGACGAGGGCGATGACGCGTCGGTCGGTGAGCGCGATGAAGCGCGTCCCGTCGCTCGACGCGGTCTCGTCGAGGAGGCACAGGAGCTCCTCGCCCGCGTCGTGGTCGAGCCAGGCGTGCGCGAGGTTCGAAGCGACGTGGATCTGTCGCGCGGGGATCCGCGGCGCCGCGGGGAGCTCCGGGGCGACGAGCGTCTGCGCGGCGAGCTCGCCCACGGGCCCCGCGAAGGGGAGCTGACCGTACGGAAAGCGCGACGCTCCGCGGTTGAAGAAGGCCACCGCGCGCAGCGCTCGGAGCATCGCGACGGCGTAGTCCTCGAGCATGTCGGGGAGGGGAATCGGGCCCATCGCGGTGGGCAGCGTCGCCGCCTTGCCCGCGCCCTGCGCGGCCACGGGCGGATACACGATGGCCTCGATGGGGACGCGCGCGCGGGGGTTGTCGAAATACGCCGCGCGGTCCGTGAGGAGCATCCCCGCCTTGCCCGAGAGCATCACCGAGCTGTCGACGATGAGGAGCGGCACCTCGCCCTGCGTGGGCTGCGCGTAGGTCAGCACGCCCTGAAGCTTCTTCGGCGGAATGTCGGGCGAGATCGCGAGCCCCGACGACGGGTCGAGGCTCCCGAGCGCGGCGCGGAGGTACGGGAGTGACGGTGCGCGCTCGTCGCGAGCCGGGTCTCGGTACATGGCGCCGCGGAGCATCGCATCGCGAGGGCCGCAGAGGCGAGCGCTGTACACGCCTCTCGGCGCCGCCGTATGCTCCGCTTCACCGAGGGAACGAGGCGCGTGAACGACCCGACGGAGCACGACGCGGCCGAGGACCCCGCCGCAGAGGAGCCGACCGATCGCGGCGTCCCGAGCGTCGGGTCGAGGGCCGTCCCCACGACGCTGCTGCCGTCTCGGCGCCGCACCTTTCTCATGGGCGACACGGTCGTCGACCTCGAGGTGCAGACCGAGATCACGCGCGGCACCGTGGTGGCGGGCGAGTACGAGGTGCAGCGGCGCATCGCGCGCTGCGACCTCGGCGTGCTCTACGACGTGGTGCGCAAGAGCAACGGGCGCCCCTGCGCGCTCAAGGCCCTCGACCGGGCGTCGACGCGCGGCGCCTCGGAGCGCGCGCACTTCGCCAGAGAGGCCCGCATCGCGTCGCGCATCGAGGCTCTGCACTGCCCCGCGGTGATCGCGTCGGGGCATGACCCCGCGTCTGACGTCCTCTGGATCGCGATGGATCGCCTCGTGGGAGAGACCCTCGCGGCCCGCCTCGCGCGCCTCGGGGTCGGCGTTCCGATGGAGAGCGCCGACGCGCTCGAGGTCGTCGCGCAGCTCGGCCGCGGGCTCGCGAGCGTTCACGATGTCGGCGTGGTGCACGGCGACCTCAAGCCCGCCAACGTGTTCCTCTCGCCGGGGGAGCCCTTCACCGTGAAGCTCCTTGATTTCAGCGCGGCGCGCGCGGTCAACGAGCCCGACACCGACGACGGCCCCCTCGGCACGCCGCTCTGGATGTCGCCCGAGCAGGCCGCGGGGAGCGCCATCACGCCCGCGACCGACGTGTGGTCCGTGGGCCTCCTCGCGTTTCGAATGCTCACCGGGCGGAGCTACTGGCTCGGCGCCCGCAACGCCGTCGTCGAGATGAAGACCTTCCTCGACGAGCTCATCGAGACGCCGCTCCAGTCGGCCTCGGAGCGCAGCGAAGAGGTGGGCTGCGAGCGCGAGCTCCCCGCGGGCTTCGACGCCTGGTTCTCTCGCTGCGTCGCCCGCGACCCCCGGCGCCGCTTCAGAAACGCCGACGAGATGACCCTCGCGCTCCGCGACGTCGGAGAGCGCCCCTCGATGGTCTCTCCGCCGCCCGCGCGTGTGGTGGTGTCGGCCGACGCGAGCGGCCGTGTCTCGCAGGTGTCCGAAGCCCCCGCGACCCCGCCGACGCGACGCGATCGCCACGACGCGACGCGCACGTCATCTGCGAGCGTGGCGCCTCCGAGCGCGGCTTCGCAGAGCGCCGCGCCGCAGGTCGCGTCGCCGCCGCCGCAGAGCGCCGCGCCGCCGCCGCAGGTCGCGTCGCCGCCGTCGCTCGACAACCCGGTGTCGTTCGCCTTCTTCAACGAAGAGAAGACCCGCACCATCCCGAGGCCCGCGCCGGCGCGCCCGTGGAAGCTCATCGCCCTCGGGTTCTCGGCCGGCGTGATGCTCGTCGCAGGCACGCTCGCGCTCCTTCACATCGCCGAGGACGACGACGGCTCGCTCTCCGTCGCCGCGGCCGTGAACGACCCGCGACGCGCCTTCGCGACGATCGCCGCGCCCTCGCTCCCCCGCCCGCCCGACGCCCGCGCCGCGGCCCCGCCCGCGCCCGCCGCGACGACCTCGAGCGCAGCGCGCTCCGACGGCGCGCCGGACTCGGGCGCGACCGCGAGCGAGTGGGGGCCGCAGCCGCGACGGTCGTGGCGAGGCCGCGCCACGGGCGACGACGGCGAGTGGACCTTCGCGCTCACGCTCACGCGCGCCGACGGAGACAGCGTGCGCGGCTACTTCGCCTGGACCGCCGCGCGCGCCGCGGAGGCGAGGGCGGGCGAGCAGGTTCGAGAGAGCGTCGAGGGGAGCTGGGCGGCGGACAGCGGCGAGCTGCGCCTGCGCGGCGTCGCGAGCACCGCGTCCGACGTGCTCCCCGTGAACGGCTATCGCCTCACAGTGAGCGCGACGGGCGCGATCGAGGGCACGACGCTCGACGAGCGGGGCCGCATCACCGCGGAGCCCGCTTCGAACGCGAGCAGACCGCGTCAGACCGCGCGCAACGTCGAGTAGCGCTCAGCCTCGAGCGCGGCGCTGCGTGAGGCGCGCGAACGAGACGATCCACCACGCCGAGACCCACGCGAAGAGCATCTGCGCCACGCGCACGCGGTCGTGTCCGAACCAACCCAGCCTCGCCAGAAGGATCGGGAGGTTCAGTGAGAGGTGCATCGCCATCGCGAGCGCGACGCCCTTCGCCGCGGCCCTCGGGTTCGCCGTGAGCCCCGCCACCGAGGCGCTCACCATCAGCCCGTGAATGGCCGCGACCTGAAAGCGCTCGGCCATGAACCCGCTGAACGCGTACCACGTGAGGTCCGGCGCCCTCTGCGCGAAGAGGATCGAGAGGAAGATCGCTTCACCGGCTCCGAAGCCCGCGCCGAGGGCCCACGCGGCGCCCTCGGAGTCACCGTCGCGGACGCGCTTCCACACGAAGGGGATCGCGAGCGGGAGGAGCTTGGCGGGCTCCTCGGTGAGCGGCGCGAAGGTGATCGCGACCCACGGATAGAGCGGGCTCGACGCGCCGAGGAGGTGTCGCACGAGCGCGTCGAGGGGCGCGCGCACCCCGTAGAACGCCGCCGCCGACAGGGGGAGCGCCGCGAGCATGAGCCCCACGAGGAGCGCGCGGTCGGAGCGCCTCGCGCGGGCCGTGATGAGCCCGCCGTAGACCACCAGCGCGTAGAGCGCGACGACGAGGCCCGCGACGATGAGTCCGTGCACCACGAGGCGGGAGCCTATCGCGTATGCTCCGCGGCGTATGGGCAAGAAGAAGAAGACCGGGCCGCAGACCACGCCCCGCGACACGTGCTCCCGCTGCGGGAGGACCTATGAGCTCTGGTACAACCAGGGCGGCGCGCACTACCTCGATGACGTGGCGGGCGGCGTGCACCTCTTCGGCGACGGCGAGGTGACCAGGGACCCCGTCGCCAACCACTTCGGCACCTACATGTTCGGGAGCGGACGCCCCTCGCTCTGCATCGGCTGCGCGCGGGCGGAGCTCGGCGCTTCGAAGTGAGCGCCGACTACTCGAGCTCGTTCTCGATGATGATGTTGCCCGCGGTGTAGTGACCGTCGGCGCCGGGGCAGACGCGGCGCGCGAAGGTCGAGCGCGTGCCGTCTCCGTCGAGGTCGCCCGAGGCGGCCACGACGTAGCAGCGCCCGTCGACGTCGACGCGGTACTGGTAGTAGTGCGCGGCGTCGATGCTGAAGCCCACGCGCCGCCACGCGGGGGTCGCCCACGCGCCGGGGTTCGCAGGGTACTTCGACTCGCTCGGTGCCGCTGCGGGCGTCGCGGGGATCGCCACGAGTCGTCGCCGCGCGGCGGGCGTCGCGTTGAGCTGCTCGGTGAGCGCCGTCGAGATCATCGTGATGTTGGCGGTGGCCTCCGAGGTCTTCGAGCGCTTCACGTAGCGCGTGAACGCGGGGATCGCGACGGCCGACAGAACACCGAGCGAGATCGCGGTGGAGCCCGACCCGCCGAAGGACATCTCGACGACGGGGCCGTGGGCCTCCATCGGCGCGGCCTCGGTGAGCCACGACGACATCTCCGTCGAGAAGGCCTGCGCGGCGCGCGGGGCGTCGGGGTTGTCTCGCATCTCCTGCGTGATGATCCGGGTCATGTAGTCGGGGATGCGGGTGCGCATGTCGTCGCGCGAGGTGGTGACGTAGCGCTGCGCGTCTTCGGGCGTCGCGAAGAGCATCGAGAGGCGCATGTCGAGGTCGCCCGTGGGGCCGAGGCCGACCTCGATGCGCCCGCCCTGGAGCGTCTGGAGCGCCTGTCGCGAAGCCAGCTCGAGGCGCGGGAGCGCGGGTCGCGCGGGGCCTCCCTCGCCGCCCTCGCGGTGACCGAGCTCGTCTTGCAGGGTCTCGAGGTAGTCCATCGCGTCGCGGTAGGAGCGCCCCCGCACGAGCACCACGGCGATGGGCGAGGCCATGCCCGGAGGGAGCCGCGAGAAGGCTTCGTCCTCCGACGCGTTGCCGTCGCCGAGGCGCGCGGCCATGAGCGGCGGACGCGCGGCGTCTTCGCCGAGCACGAGCGCCACCGAGCCGCCCACCTGACGCGTGCGGAACGCGTTCACGTCGGGCGCGCCGAGCACCGTGGCGGCGCAGCGGTGGCTCTCCTCCGCGACGGGGCCGAGGAGCGCGACGGCGGTGGCGCTCTCGCGGTAGACGGCCTCGACGGTCTGAAGCTCCTCCCAGGGGCGCTCGGTGCACGCCTCGCGATAGCGGGCGTACTCGCGCGACCAGACCATGAACGGCGACACCATGCGCCCGAGGCGCGTGCCGAAGAGGCGCCGCAGGTCGACGCGCGCGACCACCTCGGCCCCGCGCGGCACCCGCGAGAGCAGCTCCGAGACGGGCGCGCCCTGCGTCGCAGCGGTCGCCGCGGTCGCAGCGGTCGCAGCGGTCGAGGCGGCGGGCGCGGTCGCCGGGCAGCGCGCGGGGCCCTGCGTCGAGGCGCAGGCAGCGAGCATCGAGAACGCGAGTACAGAACGTCGCATCAGCAATCAACCTCCGCGGCGGAGGGTCATTCAGGTCGCGTGCGCGAAGCAAGCGCGAAGGTGCGGCGGTCGCTTCAGCGCTCGACCCGCAGCGTCGGGAGCCAGCGGGCGCAGAAGCTGTCGTCGGCGACGACGAAGTCCTCGGGGCCCGCGCAGGTGGCGACGCACATCCGCCACGCCTCGATGAGCACGTGCTGTCGAATGAAGTGCTCGGCCGTCGAGGTCGTCGCGCTGTCGTAGTCGACCTTGGTCCCCGCGGCCGTTCGGCGAACCTCCCACGACGAGAACTCGACGCCGCCGCGCTCCATGTCGGCGCGCATCGTCGCGATGGTTTGCGCGATGGGTTGCGCGAGCGCGCCGCCGTTCACGCTGATGACCGGCGAGGTGGGCGCGCGCGTCTCGACGACGCTGATCGCGCCGTCGCCCGTGTTCTGAGGGAGCCACGCGTCGGGGGTCTGCGCGTAGATCCCCTGCGCGCCGGTCCAGCGTCGACCGGGGGGCGCCGCGTCGGGGGCGGGGGCGTCTTCGCGCGAGAGCGAGAGCGACTCGATCGCGGCGTCGCACGCGCGCTCGACCTCGTCGCCCGCGTCTCTCGGCGCCGCGCAGGTCACCACCGCGTAGCGCCGCGCTTCGAAGAGGAACCTCCCGCGCTCCCTCCGCTCGAGGCGCTGGTGCAGGCGCCACGCGGCCTCGAAGGGGCCGCCCGCGACGATCGGCGCGCGGAAGAACAGGAACGTCCCGCGCTGATTCGACACGCCGATGCGCATCCCCTGCTCGAGCTCGGCCGCGCGCATCGCCGACCCTCGGGGCCAGCTCCGCGTGTTCACGCCGAGGCTCACGAGCTCCCCCGTGTCGGTGGGCAGCGTCACGCGCGCGCCCATGTCGATCGCCTCCCGCGCGGCGTCGTCGGGCACGGCGATCCCGCAGCCCCGGAACACCTCCCGTCGGCTCTGCGGCGGGTCCCTCGGGTCGCTCGCGCGCGCGGCCGTCGCGGCGCTCGCGTCGCTCGGCGCGGTCGCCGTCGACGCGTCGACACCCACTGTCTCCGTCGCGCTCGCGACCACCGTCGGCGCGCGGCGCCCCGACGCGCACGCCGCCGCCAGCGCGCACACGACCGACGCGCAACGCCCCCGCAGAGCCCCTCTCAGATCACCCATGACGACGTGAGGTTCGACGCCCCGGCGCGGCCTCGTCAAGCGTCGTGCGAGGTCCGCGATTCGTCTGCTCCGGGTCTCTCGACGGCGATACCATCGCGCGCATGGAATCGATGCTTCGTCTGCCCGCAGGCGCTCGATGGGTCCTCTCGCTCGCGCTCGTCACGCTCGCCGCGTGCTCGGGCGACCCCGTCGTCGGAGGACGCACGCAAGACGCGACCACGGACATCACCAACGACATCGCGCCCGACATCGCCCCTGACGTCACCCCCGACGTCGCGGCCGATGTGCCCGTGACACCCGACGTTCCTGTGATGCCCGATGTGCCCGTCGACACGGGTCCGCCGCGCTGCGCTTCGAACGCAGACTGCCCCGGCCGCGCGTGCGACGTCGCCTCGGGGATGTGCGTCGAGTGCCTCGCCACGGCCGACACCTGCCCCGCCGATCGACACTGCGACGGGGCCTCGCACACCTGCGTCGCGGGGTGCCGCTCCGACGACGGCTGCCGCGTCGCCGCCGTCGACGGCGGAACCTCCGGGCCCGCGCAGCGCTGCGAGCTCTCTCGTCACGAGTGCGTCGCGTGCATCGTCGACGCCCACTGCCCGCCAGGCAACCTCTGCGTCGGCAACACCTGCGTCATCGGGTGCAACGCCACGCAGCCGTGCGCGACGGGCCAGACCTGCTGCGCGGGCGCGTGCGTCGACACCGACAGCAACAGCGCGAACTGCGGCGCCTGCGGGATGCGCTGCTCGCTCGCGGGAGCCTCCGCGGGCTGCAACAACGGACGCTGCGTCGTGAGCTCATGCAACGACGGCGTCGGCGACTGCGACCGCGACCCCACCAACGGCTGCGAGGTCGACACGCGCGTCACCGTGGCTCACTGCGGCGGCTGCGGAATGGCCTGCGCCCCGCGCGCCAACGCCACCGCGTCGTGCGACGCCGCGCGCTGCGCGTACGCGTGCAACACGGGCTTCGCCGACTGCGACGGAGACGCCACGAACGGATGCGAGACCGACACCCGCACCACCGTCACGCGCTGCGGGAGCTGCGGCACGCGCTGCGACGCGCCCAACGGCGTGGCCGCGTGCGAGGCGGGCGTGTGCCGCGTGGCGAGCTGCAGCACGGGCTTCGCCGACTGCAACGGCAGCGCGGCCGACGGCTGCGAGGTCGACACGCGCAGCACCACGGCGCACTGCGGAGGCTGCGGCATGGCGTGTCCCGCGCGTCCGAGCACGCTCTCGGCGTGCGTCGCGGGAGGCTGCGTCTACGCGTGCACGCTCGGCTCGGGCGACTGCAACGGCAACCGCACCGACGGCTGCGAGGTCGACTTCTCGACGAGCGAGCTCAACTGCGGCGCGTGCAGCCGTAGCTGCGTCACGGCCAACGTGGCCTCCGCGCGCTGCGCCGACGCGCGCTGCGCCATCGTCGCGTGCGCGACGGGCTTCTCTGACTGCGACGCAGACCCTTCGAACGGCTGCGAGGCCGACACGCGATCGAGCAACGCGCACTGCGGCGCCTGCGGAACCGCCTGCGCCGCAGGAACCGCCTGCACCGCGGGCGTGTGTCGCTCGACCTGCGCGACGGGAGAGACCTTCTGCACGGGCCGCTGCGTGAACACGCAGACCGCCGTCAGCGATTGCGGCGCCTGCGGAACGACCTGTCCGACGCGCGCGAACGCCACGCCGACCTGCACCGCGGGCGCGTGTGGAATTCGCTGCGACACAGGCTTCGCCGACTGCGACGGCGTCGCCACCAACGGCTGCGAGGTCGACACGCGCGTCACCACCGCGCACTGTGGCGCGTGCGCTCGGGCGTGTGCGGTGCCTGCGGGGGCGGCGGCGACGTGCTCGGGCGGAGTCTGCGGCTACGCGTGCACGACGGGCTTCGCCGACTGCGACTCGACGGCTTCGAACGGCTGCGAGATCAACACGCGCACCGACGCTTCGAACTGCGGCGCGTGCAGCTCGCGGTGCTCGTTGCCCGGCACCGCCACGGTGACCTGCGCGGCGGGCGCGTGCGCCGTCGGAGCGTGCACCACGGGTCGCGGAGACTGCGACGCGATGGCCTCGAACGGATGCGAGGCCGACCTCACGTCGAGCGCCACGAACTGCGGCGCGTGCGGCGTCGCGTGCGGCTCCGGACGGACGTGTCAGGCGGGCGTGTGCACGGCCTTTCCGAGCTCCGGGGCCGACGGTGTGTTCGACCCGGCGTCGAACATCGTGCTCCCTTCGGGGGTCTACAATTACCGATCGATCCGCGTGAGGGCGGGCGTGACGGTGACCACGAGCGGCGACGGCGTGCTCGACCTTCGCAGTCAGGGAGACGTCGACATCTCGGGCGTCATCGACCTCTC
>JBPOHC010000775.1:0-11911 GCA_052035985.1 Myxococcota bacterium
TCGACAACGTCTTCGAGGCGAAGACGCCTGCGGAGCTCTTCTCGTAAAGGGCACGCCCGGCGAGATTCGAGACATTCGAGAGGAGTAGAGCCGTGAAGGTACAACTCGATGTGGAGGCGATCGCGAAGGGTCTCGGAGCTGAACGGCGTGGAAGCGTCGTGGCCTCGGGCGGGCACTTTGGAGCACAGGTGCTCGCGGCGGAGGTCGCTGCGCGCGATTCCGTGTGCCCGCGGGTGGCAACCGTTCAACGCTGCCGGTCCCTTCTTCTACGAGCACCCGCTGATCAGGGATCGCGCGTGAGATGCGGGCCGTCGGTGTATCGTCGAGGTCTACGAAGTGACCGAATGCCCGATCGCGTCGCGCTCAGTCTCGTGACCTTCGCCCTCCTCGTCGCGTGCGACGCGGGCGGGACGCACGTACCCGGCTTCATGTCCGACCCCACGCCTGCGCCCGTAACCGGCGCAGTGACCGATGCGACCGGAACCTTCGCGCTCCACGGTGGCTTCGTCGTCGAGGAGGGGCGCGGACTCACCTACAACTTTCAGTCGGTGGGTCGTCCTGGGGGCGACGAGATCGAGCTGCTCGACTGGACGATCGACCTGACGCCCGACCGATCGCAGCTCCTTCTTGCGGGCGTGCGCATCGAGATTCCCGCGGAGGAGACCGTCAGCCGCGTCGTGTATCCGGTGGGCCTCGGCGGAGTGGCGCGGCCCGTTCGCGCGTTTCAGTTCGTGCTCGCGGCCAACGGTCTTCGCGCCGAGCTCGTGGTGGAGCTCGGTCCTGTCGCCTCGACCCGCGGAGACACGCCTGTCTCGTTCAGTCCCTCGGCGACGGTGCGACTCGCGGGCGCGTTTCCGCTCGCCTGCGTCGTTCATGGGCGCGTCGTCGGCTACGAGGCGGGAGGGCGGCCGGTCTATGAGTCGGTGCAGGATCCGCGCTTCCAATCTGCGTTCTGTCGGAGCGCTGTGGACGAGTACGGTCTCCGACCGTTGCTCCGCATGAACGGTGTCGCGACGGGGGCTTGATCGGACGGGCGTGTGTTTCGGGTGTGCGGACACCGGCCGCGCTCGCCATTCCGTATGAACTGAGGTAGGAGACCGTCATGGCAGCTCAGGTGGTGACCGTGAATCTCCCGATTCCGCTCTACGAGCGGCTGGCGCGGCGGGCGACGAGCGCTCATCGCACCGTCGAGGCTGAGCTCGTCGACGCGATCACGACGGTTCTGGACGAACCCGGCGAACTGCCGATGGACACTGCCGAGGCCATTGCCGCGCTGCACCTGCTTGAGGACGCGGATCTCTGGCGGGCCGCACGTCAGTGTCTCACCGCCGAGAGGGCAGCAGAGATCGAGGAGCTTCACCTGAAGCGCCAGAGGGAGGGGCTCTCGGCATCCGAGGGCGAGACGCTCGCGACGCTCATGAAGGAGTATACGAGGGTCATGCTGCTTCGCGCGCGGTCTGCTGCGTTGCTGAAGCAGCGCGGGCACGACGTCTCCGATCTGTTGCAAGAGAATGAGTAGTAGCTACATCGCGAAGTCCCTACGCGAGCAGGTTGCCAAAGACGCGCGCAAGCGCTGTGGCTATTGCCTGACCTCGGCGCGCGTCACGGGGTCCCCGATGGAGATCGATCACATCATCCCCGAGTCGCTCGGCGGACCGACCGCGCGAGAGAACCTCTGGCTCGCTTGCTCGATGTGCAACGATCACAAGGGGAATCGGATCGCTGCTCTTGATCCGAACACGGGCGAGGTCGTGCGGCTCTTTGATCCTCGCCGCCAGCCATGGTCCGACCATTTCGTCTGGAGTGAGGACGGTTGCATGATCGTCGGAAGGACGCCGACGGGCAGAGCCAGTGTCCTGGCGCTTCGCTTGAACCGCGCCGAAATTGTCGAAGCCCGTCGAGCCTGGGTTGTCGCCGGTTGGCATCCGCCGAAGGATTGACGCCGAAAGAGGCCGTCTGGCAAGTTGATGTCGTCGACCTGGCTCACGCATGCTCGCTGAGGTCCTCGCGGAGATCAGGGCCGTCTGCGGTGACGCGGTGCGCGGGGAGATCCAGGGCGAGTCGCTCGTGCTGGTGTTCTCCAACAGCGAGGCCACGGTGGGCGTCACCGTCGACGACGAGAGCCTCCCCTCGTTCGCAGTGACCTACCCCGGCTTCGACCACGATGCCATCTCGTGGAGGGAGCTGAAGGAACTCTCCGGCCGGGCCGTGCTCCTCGCCGGTGTTCTCTGGATCGTTCGCGCGGTCGCGCGAGATGGCGCGGTGCTCCCCGAGTTCCCCAACGCGGCGCTTCGAAGACGCGCGCGGCGGACGTGACCCGCATCGCCTCGCAGACACGCGAAACGGGAGAGCAACACCCGATGCTCCGTTTCTTCGTGGGATCACATGGAAAATCACATCTTCGGAGAGACGCGCCGCGTCGAGAACTCATCCTCCATGACGCGCGGAAAGGGACGGTGAGAAAAATTCAAAAAGTGTTCAAGAACTCCGAGTCGTGGCCGTTCCCGCCTCTTGTGAGTGACTGCGGAGGAGGGCGCGCGGTGCGTTCTACGGCGGCAGTTCTCTCGCGGAGTTTCCAATGGCGACGACGTTGCAGACGCCGATCAACGGCGTGATCGTGTTCGGTGGGCAGTCGATGAGCGTGGCGCAACTGCCCGTGGTCCCTGGTGATCGCAAGGACGTGCTCGAAGCCGCGGGCGACAGCAAGTGGCGCATCGCCGAGGGCAATCGCGCGGAGTGCCTCCGCGGGCTGCGCGAGATCGAGGTGCACGGCGAAGACCTCGGCGACCTGGTTCCCTCTCAACAGCGGTGCGGCGCCGTGGCCAACGAGCTCGATGCGATCTGGAGCTTTCTCGCGCGACTCGAAGCGCTGCGGCAATACGTCGAGGCCCGCCGCGCCGTGATCGAGCCGAAGGCCGACGCCATGCTCCGCGAAGCCTACGAGGAGGTCACCCGCAGGATCGAGCGGGGACGCGTTCCCGCCGAGAGCTACGGCGGCGTACGGGACTACGTCGAAGCGCACGGCGCCTCCGTCGCGCAGGGACTCGCGAGGGCCTCGAAGGTCCGCGCCGAGATGAAGGTCAGCGCCCCCGCCAACGACGCTCACGCGCCTGCGAAGACCGGCACCGACAACCGCTGACCCACCCCCACTCCGAGCGCGAGGAAGGCGCACGTCGAGAGTTGCACGGCGCCCCTCTTTCGAGCACCGTTGCCCGCCATGCGAACGTACGTCACGGCCTTCACGCTCGGGGTCGCCGTCGCGGCCCTCTCGCCCACGGTCTCCGCGCAGAACGTCCCCATCGATCAGATGATGGGGGCGGCCACCAACGTGATGAACGGCGCGCTCGGCAACAGCCCCGCCACTGCTTCGTCGGGGCGCTCTCGCGGTCGCGCGACGCGCTCTCGCGGAACCGCGCTCGGGACGCCGCTCCCGGCCAACGCGCCGAGGCAGGTGCTCGTCATGGCCGCCGACGGGTACATGAACCTCCCGCTCGAGACCTTTCAGAACATGCGCGCGCTCCATCCCCCGCCCTTCGACTGGTCGGCCGATGGGTGCTCCTTCGGTGAGATCAGCGGACCGTTCCGCGAGAGCTTCAACCGCGCCTGCAACCGCCACGATTTCGGCTACCGGAACTATGGCGGCACCGGCCTCACCCTCGACCGCACCGAGGGCCGTCGCACGCGCATCGACGACCGCCTCCACGAAGACCTCAATGCCATCTGTCGCTCGGAGCATCGCGGGCTCCTCGAGACGCCCTGCATGGCCGCCGCGCAGGCTGTCTATGCGGGCGCGCGCTCGATGGGTCGGTCGTGGTTCCAGTCGGGCACCGGACGTCCTCCGGCGATCCCGACGCCTGCGATCCCCGGCATGAACAACGGCGCGAGCGCGGGACCCATCCCCGGCGTGCCCATCCCCGGCATCGCGGGCGGTCAGTCGTCGCAGAACACCTTTCCCGTGCCCGTTCCCGGTCTCAACAACGGGGGAGGTCAAGGGCTCCCGATCCCCGGCGTGCAGGGCGCCAACCCCACGCAGATCCTCACCGCCCCCACGCAGATCCTCACCGGCCAGCACTGAATTTCACCTTCCACTTCGCGCCGTGATACCGGCGACGACGTGGGCCGCTCGACCACCCTCCTCTCGCTCCTGTGCGCGCTCCTCGGCGCGTCGTCCGCGTACGCCGATCCGCGTCCGTCGGTGCCCGCCCGCGCGAGCGCGATCAACACCGCGCTCCTCGCACCCATCGTGACCGAGACCGTGCGAGCGCTACCCTCCGTGACCGCGGAGGAGCCTCCGACGAGCGCGACAGTGGTCTTCGCGGGCGATCTCGTTCCGCACGCCGAGGTGCTCGATGCGGTCGACGCGTACGGGACCTCCGCGCTCCTCGCGCCCGTCGCGCCGGTGCTGCGTGCGGCGGACCTCGCGCTCGTGAACCTCGAGACCCCCGTGGCCGCGTCGCGTCCCGTGTCGCGCGAGCAGATGCGCTTCAACGTGCATCCTGCGTTCATCGACGCGCTCACCGAGGCGGGCGTCGACGCGGTGTCGTCGGCCAACAACCACGTCTTCGATCAGGGCGTCGCGGGCGTCGACGAGACCGTGCGCGCGCTTCGAGAACACCACGTCACCCCCGTGGGCGCCGCGCTCGCGGGAGAAGATCCCCTCGCGCCGCAGATGTTTCCGCTCGCGGGCTCGACGCTCTGCGTGCTCGCCGCGACGCGCCTCCTCAACTTCGACATGGAGATCCCCGGCGCCGATCGCGCGCGTGTCGCGATCGCGAGGGCCGAGGTTCCCGCCGAGGAGGAGCGCTTTCTGCGCGCCGTGCGAGAGGCCCGTACCCGCTGCGGCGCGGTAATGGTCTCGCTGCACGCGGGCAGTGAGTATCAAGCGCGCGTCGCGCCCGTGGAGCGCGCGTTCTTTCGTCGCGTCGCCGAGGCCGGCGCAGACGCGGTGATCGGGCACCACCCCCACGTCCCGTTGCGCGCCGAGTGGATCGACGCGGGGGGAAGACTCGTTCCGCTCTACTACTCGCTCGGCAACCTCGTTTCGAATCAGGGCGCCAACGCCGAGGCGACGCTCCTCGAAGAGCTCAGGCACCCCCACGTCTCGATCGACCCGAGGACCCGCGCGGGACTGCTCGCCGTGCTGCGCTTCGAACGCAGAGGTGAGCGCCTCGCCGTCGCGTCGGCGGGATACCTCCCGCTCTGGACGGTCAATTCACACAGGGCCTCGCCCGATGCACCCGCCGCACACGTGAGCGCAGGGCTCATGCCTCGCGACGGAGGAGGCGATCGGAGGATGATCCGGGCGTGGTCTCGCACGCTCCGCGACGCTGACGCTGCGATGCTGCTCCCGGTCGAAGCCGTCGCGGGAGCCGTAGAAGCGAGCGTTCGGAGCGAGTCGGTGCTGCACGAGCGACGCGCGCCCGAAGCGGATCAGAGACCGAGGGAGAGGCCCCGGAGGCTCGCGGTGCGAAGGCCCCGAAGCAGCCGCGGAGGCCGGTCGAGCGCCGTGTTCCGGTAACACTTCGAAGGCTCGACGGGAGTTGTTCCGGCCGGGTCGCAGCGTGATACCGTCGCGCCGCTCGCGATGGACCCAACGATCTACGCCTACTATGAGCGTCTGCGCGCCAACCCCGATGACGCCGAGTCGCTCGCGTTCCTCTGGGACTACTATGCGTCGAGAGGGGAGTTTCAACAGCTCGCGACGCTCGCCGAGCAGATCGCAGGGAGGCGCCCGGACCCCGCGTCTTCCGCGGATCTCTTCTATCGCGCAGGCGAGATCTGGGCGAAGAACGTAGGCCGACCCGACAAAGCGGTCGCCTGCTACAAGCGCGCGTTCGAGCTCGATCCGTCGCTGCTCCCCGCGCTCGAAGCCTGCTACCAGATCTACGTCCAGATCGGGAACCTCCGCGCCGCGTCGCCGCTGCTCGAGCGCGTGCTCAACGCGATCTCCGATCCGCTCTTGAGGCTCCCCAGGCTGCGCGAGGCCGCTGGCATCTATGCGCAGGCCAACGACACGGGCCGTCGCATCGCGTGCCTCGAAGAGCTCTACACGCTCTCGCCCGATGACTGGGACGTGATGCGCGACCTCTCCGAGGCGCTCATCGCGCGGTCGCAGTCTCAGCAGGCGCAACCCGATGATGCTCCGCGCGCGGCCTCGCTGCTCGGCGCGCTCTCTCAAGCGATGGGCCCCGAGCACGGGCTCGCCTTCGCCGAGATCGCGCTCGACACGTACCCCGGCGACGAAATGGCCTATCAGGTCGTGCACGAGGCGTATTCGAACGCGGGCCGCGGTGAAGACCTCGCCGTGCGTCAGATCGCCTTCGTCACGACGAACCCCACGAGCCCGTACACGCCCTCGATCCGTCGCGGACTCGCGGAGATGTACGCCGCCGTCGGCCAGGTCGACGACGCCATCACCTGCCTCGAACCGCTCATCAACGACGACCCCTCGCTCGCGCGCCAGCTCGCGGCGCTCTACCGCCAGGCGGGCCGGGTGCAGGACCTCGCGGCCCTCATCGAACAGCTCGCGCCCTCGTCGAGCGACGAGCAGCGCCTGCAGGACATGAAAGACCTCGCCGTGCTCCAGGGAGCCCACGGCGACAGGGCCTCGATGCTCGCGACGATGCGCGCCGTGCTGGCGCAGTCTCCCGCGGACACCGATGCGCTCACGCTCGTCGAAGACGACCTCCGCGCGAAGGGGCAGTTCGAAGAGCTGCGCGACCTCATGGCCAACGCGGTGCGCTCGCCGGGGTGCCCGCCTGACGTGCGCATCCCGAAGCTGCGCGAGCTCGGCAAGGTCAACGCCGAGAACCTCAACGACGTCGAGTCAGCCATCGAGGCGTGGCGCGAGGTGGTCGAGACCATCCCCACGGACCTCGACGCGCTGCGCGCCCTCGGCGCCCTCTTCGAACGCAGCGGTCAGTGGGAGGCCTACGCCGACGTGCTCGGCCAGTGCGCCGACCTCGTCCCCGATGCGACGGAGCGGCGCGACACGCTGCTCAAGCTCGCCGACGTTCACCGCGAGCGCCGCGAGGATCCGTCGAGCGAGGCGCTCATCCTCGCGATGGTGTGGGACCTCACGCCCGACGATGACGCCGTCGCGCTGAAGCTCGCGCGTGCCCGTCGTGACTCGGGTGATCCCGCGGGCGCGGCCGATGTGATGCGCGCGCGCGTCGACGTCGCGACCGAAGAGAACATCACGCAGCGTCAGGCCGAGCTCGGCGCGGCGCGCGAAGAGGCGGGACAGCTCCCCGTGGCCATCGAGGCGTGGCGCGAGGTCGTGGGTCGCAACCCCGAGTACCCCGAAGGCTGGGCCACGCTCGAACGACTGCTCTCTCGCGCCGGACAGAACGCGGAGCTCTACGCGACGCTCGTCAACCGCGCCGAGGCTCTCCCTGAAGGTCCCGCGAGGGCTGCGCTTCATGCGAGGGCCGCCGACGCCGCGAGGGCGATGGGCGACACGGCCACCGCGCTCGAAGAGGCAGAGCGCGCCGTGAAGATGGCGCCCGATGACGACTCGCTCGCGGGCGCCCTGATGAACGCGCTCGAAGCGTCGGGTCAGCGTGAGCGGCTCCTCGCGTTCGTGCGTGAGCGCACTGCGCGTCTGCCTGACGGAGAGGCGAAGGTCGAGCTCCTGCGCCGCGCGGCGAGGGTCGTCGGACTCTCGGACGCCGTGGCCGCGTCGGGCGTGTGGCGTGAGCTTCGCGAGGTCTCGATGCGCGCCGCGCTCGGAGATGACTCCGAGGCGCTCGAAGCGCTCATGGGCATCGCCGAGCTCAAGGGCGACAACGAGGCGCTCGCGGGGCTCTTCATCGAAGCCGCTTCTGCCGCGAAGGATCGCGAGGCGAAGCGAGAGATCCTCAAGCGTCGCGCGCAGCTCCTCGCGACGGAGCTCGGTCGTGTCGACGAGGCCGTCGATGCGCTCGCCGCAGCCGCGCGAGAGCACGGCGCCGACCACGCAGAGACCTGGGAGCTCCTCGAGAAGATGGCCGTCGATGCGCGTCGCTGGGACGTCGCGTCAGAGGCCATCGAGCGTCAGGTCGACCTCACGCCCGAAGAGGACGACGAGCGTCGCGCCGAGCACGCCTCGCGACTCGTGGCGATGGTCGAGCGCGAGGTCAAAACCCCCGAGGCGATCATCAAGGCGCTCGAGGTCCAGCACCGCGCGGATCAGGGCGATCTCGGTGTCATCCAGCGCCTCGCGGACATGTGCGAGGCCGAAGGCCGCTACCGCGAGGCCGTGGGCTACCTCGATCAGCTCATCGAGATCGAGGGCGACGACGAGGAGATCTCGAAGCTCGCGCAGCGCATCGCGCACCTCTCCGACGAGAAGCTCGACGAGGCGCACCGCGCCTGGGAGGTGCTCATCGCGCCCGTCAAGAGCGGCGACGTCGCGTGCATCGAGATGATGCTCGACCTGTCGAACAAGCGTGACCTCCACGCGGCGCTCGTTCCGATCCTCTCGGAGCTCTCGAACCGCGTGAGCGACCGCGAGGGGCGCTCGATGCTCTGGCGCGAAGTCGCTCGCCGCAAGGAGACCTTCCTCGGTGACCCCGAGGGGGCCTTCGAAGCGTGGGTGAGCGCCGCCGTCGCCAAGGTCGATGCCGAAGACCTCACGCACATCGACGCGCTCGCCTCCAAGGTCAAGCGCCCGCAGCGCGTGGCCGAAGCCTACAAAGCCTCGCTCGACGGATGCACGGATCCGACGCTCGCGCACGAGCTCTCGATGCGCGGCCTCAACGCCATCGAAGGCAGCGGCGGCAGGGCGCAGGCGTTTGAGTTCGCGCTCGCGGCGCTGGCGAAGGCGCCTGCCGACGACGAGATCCTCGACGCGGTGGTGCGGCTGGTGCCCAACGCGAAGCGCCACGCGGACCTCTTCGTGGCCTTCGATCGCCGCAAGAAGGCGGCGCAGTCTGACTCCGAGCGCTTCGGCGTGACGCTGCGCGCGGCAGAGACCGCGGGCGGCTCGCTCGGTGATCGCGAGACGGCCTTTCAGTACGTCGAGCAGGCCATCGGTCAGGCCGTGGGCCGCAAGGAGCCCGACGAGGAGATGCTCGCGCGCGTCGAGAACGCGTGCATCCAGGCCGACCAACGCCGCGCCGATGCGGGCATGGTCTCGGGCCTCGTCGAGCGCTACGCGCGCCTCGCGGAAGACGCCGTCGAAGACAACCCCCGCGTGGGCGCCGTGCTGCTCCGTCGCGCCGGCGCGCTGTGTGAGCAGGAGCTCGCGCTCCTCGATCACGCGCTCGGGCTCTACACCCGCGCCGTGTCGGTGTGGCCTGATGACGTCCGCGGCGCCGCTGCGCTCGAAGACGCCGCGGGTCGCGCGGACCGTCTCGGCGAGGTGGTGACCCTCTACCGCAAGGTGATCGACGAGGCCTACGAGGCTCGCACCGCGCGCACGTACACGGGCCGTCGCGCGTCGCTCCTCGCCGACCGTCTCGGTCGCGTCGAGGAGGCCATCGAGGCCTACCAGCGACTCGCCGAGCTCGCCCCCAAGGACATCGACGTGCTGCGCGCGCTCCAGTCGCTGCTGGAGCGTCACGAGCGCTGGCAGCCGCTGCTCATGGCGCTCGAGCGCGAGATCGACGCGGGCGGAGACCGCGCGGCGGTGATGCGTCGCATGGCCGTGATCTGGGAGACGCGAATCAAGAACGTCTTCGAAGCGCGCGACATCTGGCGCCGCGTGCTGAAGATGGCCCCCGGCGACGAGGAGGCGAAGGCCGCGCTCGAACGCCTGGAGCGCAGGCCCACGATCATCGAGGCCGACCTCATGGCCTTCGATGAGGTGGCCGCGGAGCCCGCGACGACGACGCCGGTCATTCCCGCCGCGCCCGAAGAGGAGCAGGGGTCGGTCACGCAGCGAGGGAACATCCCCGCGGATGATCCGCCCACGGTGATGTTCGACGCGGTCCCCTCCTACGAAGTGGCTGCGGGCTATCAAGAGCAGCCGCAGTACGAGGCTCAGCCCGCGTACGAGGCTCAGCCCGCGTATCAAGCGCAGCCTGCGTATGAGGCTCAGCCCGCGTATCAAGCGCAGCCTGCGTATGAGGCTCAGCCTGCGTATGAGGCTCAGCCCGCGTACGAGGCGCAGCCTGCGTATGAGGCGCAGCCTGCGTATGAGGCGCAGCCCGCGTATGAGGCGCAGCCCGCGTATGAGGCGCAGCCTGCGTTTGAGGCGCAGCCTGCGTACGAAGCACCTCCTGCGCTGCCCGTCGCGCCTGCCGCTCCGCCGCTCTTCGGGGCGGCGTCGTTCGGTGACGCCAGCGCAGAGGCGCCGCCGCTCCGCTTCCACGAGGAGGTCGCCGAGACGCCCACGGTGCCCCCGCCCGCGAACCTCGGGGCCGCGCTCGCGCAGGTGTCTCCGCCGCGTATGCCCTCGCCGCCGTCGTTCCCCAGCGTGAGCGAGGTGAACCCCGCGGGACAGAGCTTCCTCGATGCGCCCGAGGTGTCGGCGGAGTTCGTCGCCGATGCCGAAGAGGTTCGTCCTGTGTGGCCCGTTGCGCCTGCGCCCATCGCGCCCGTCGCCGCGGCTGCGCAGCCTGACCCGTCGCCGTCGTTCCCGCCGCCCCTGCCGAGGATGTCGACGCCGCCCGCGCCTCCGGCGGAACCCCAGGTGTCTGCACCTGCTGCGCACTCACCCTTCGACGCGCTCGACGAGCTCAGCATCTCGGATGCCGAAGAGGTCGACGTAGGCGATGTCGAGGTGAGCGTGACGGACTCCGATGACGCGCCCTCGCTCGACGCGCTCGCTGCGCTGACCTTCGTCCCCTCGGGCGGCGACGTGCCTCCGCCTCCCGGCGCTCCGCGACGCAAGGAGTGACCTCGCGCAAACCCCTGCGCAGAAGGGCGTTTCGCTCCCCGCGGGATGGTGTATCGTCGCGCCCATGCGGGCCCCATCTGTCGGGTTGATCGTCCTGGCGACGCTGGCGTTCGCGCCCGTCTCCGCGGCGCAGCAGGTCACCCACGAGCACGACGCGCCCAACGCCGTCGTGCCCGCGTGGTGGAACATGAACGACTCCGACGCGCTCCTCCAGCGCATGCAGCAGGCCGCTGCGGGGGAGCCCGCCGCCGCCGCGAGGAGCATCTCCGCGGCCCTGCTCCACGGCGTCGAGCCGCACGTGGCGGCCTACGGGCTCCACGCGCTCGCGGCCCTCGCACGGCCCGAAGGAGCGCTCGCCGTTCAGCGCTTTCTCTCGCACCGCAGGCCGGGTCTGCGACGTCACGCGGTCGCGGCCGCGGTCGCCATCGGAGGCTCTACGCTCGCTCGCGCGGTCGAAGCGCGCGTCGGCGACCCCGACGTCGACGTGCGCGGCGACGCCGCGTTGGCCCTGGGAGACATGGGTGATCGCGCCGCCCTCGGATCTCTCTGGACCGCGCTCGACCGCGAGCTGGGCACGTCGCTCCGCTCCGAAGGGTCGCCGCTCATCCGCGGGTGCGCGCACTCGATCGCGCGTCTCTCGAGCGCCGACGACATCGAGAGACTTCTTGGGTATCTGCGACGCGCGCCGCTCCAGTCGCTCACCGAAGCCTTCGAGATCGCGCTGGAGCGAGACAACATCCCCGACAGCGTGAAGGAGCGCGTGGTGAACACCGTGGGCAGCCTCGCGACGGGCGAGGCGAGGGAGTTCCTCCTGCGCGCGGCGACGAACCATCACGGTCGCCCTGCGCGGTGGGTCGACCTCGCGCGGGCCAACGCGCAGCGCATTCAAGAGCCTGGAGGCGGATCATGAGACGCTTCATCTCCCTCGCGTCGCTCGCGTCTCTGGTCGCGTGCAGCGCGGGTCACCGCGGCGCCTTCGGGCTCGCCTACGCGCCTTCGTCGTCGACTGTTCTCTCGGCGATCGTCGCCCGCGCGAGCAACGGATCGGTCGAGGGCCCCGCCGTGGCCGTGATCGTCCCGCCAGCGCCC
>JBPOHC010000439.1:0-24673 GCA_052035985.1 Myxococcota bacterium
TGGCGCGCCGTGGTCTCGACGCGCGACGGGGTGATTCGCATGGTGCTCGACGCGCGCACGGGCGCGCTCCTCGACGGTGATCCTCTGCGCACCGACCAGGTGAGGCCGCCGCATCCGACGAACTATCTCATCTCGGACGCGCACAGCAGCATGCCCGAGAAGGAGGCCACGCTCGGCCCCATCGAGATCGGTTGCTACTGGAGCGGGCTCACAGCCGTGATCGACCAGAACGGCTCGCTCGCCGACCAGGACCGGCGGCTCTGCGCGGGGCTCCCACCGGGGTGTACCGTGGGGTGCACCGCGCCCCCGCCGGCGTGTGTGGAGTGCCTCCCCTGCGTGGCGCGCCACTCCGAGCCGCCGGACGAGGCCCGCCGCCTCGAGCCGCACCTCCGCGCGTCCTGGGACTACTACGCAGACCGCTTCCGTCACTACGGGTGGAACGCGCGGGGGATGCGCGCGGCGGCCGCCGTGCAGGCGAACTACTCCCCCTTGAACGCGGCCTACCATGGCGGGTGTTCGATCCTCGGGTTCTCGCCCGGCTGGGAGCAACCTCGAGACGTCGTCGCGCACGAGTTCACCCACGCGGTCATCGCGTACGGGAGCAGGCTGCGCTACCGCGGCCAGTCCGGGGCCCTCAACGAGAGCCTCGCGGACACCTTCGGCGCCCTGGTGAATCGCTCGTGGCTGATCGGCCGCGACCTCCCCGGCGCGGGCTGCATGGCGGGCTCCGTGCCGGTGCTCCGTGACATGGCCGAGCCCCGTCGGCTCACAGGTGGTGGGTGCCAGAACCCCGACCACATGACCGCAACCCTCAGCGGCGACACGCTGGGACTACGCCAGCCTGCAGCGACCGCGGGCAACCCGTGCACGGCGCCAAACATCCCTCCCATGTGTTGTGACATGTCCATGGCGAGAACGTGCAACGACAACTACGGCGTGCACACCAACTCGGGGATCCCCAACCACGCGGCGTACCTCCTGATCGGAAACCTGGACGAGGCCGAAGGCGCCGCCCCCGGCGACCACCTCCACATGGGCACCGGGATCAGGGTGCGCGGCATCGGGGCGCGCAAGGCTCGCGCCCTCTTCTATCAGGTGATGAGCGGCTCGAGCCTGGCCTCGGACGCGGATTTCCAGGCGTTCCGAAGGGAGATGGTCGAACAGGCGAGGCTCTTCCGAGAGTCTACCGCGGGGTATCCCAACGTCCGCGACCTCCCGAGCTTCACCGACGCGGACGTGTGCTCCGTGCGCGACGCCTACGCTGCCGTCGGGGTCGGCGCCTCCGACGTCAACTGCAACGGCGTCGAGGACACCGCGGAGAACGACCCCGACAACGACGGCCTGGGCGGAGGCGTAGACGGCGGGATGGACGGCGGTGGGAGCCTGGACAACTGCCCCTTCGTCGCCAATCCCGCGCAGACGGACACGGACACCGACGGCCAGGGCGACGCCTGCGACCCCGACCCGGACAACGACGGGCGCCTCGGCGCGGCGGACAACTGCCCGCTCGCCGCCAACGCGAACCAGATCGACTCGGACTCCGACGGCGAGGGCGACGCCTGCGACGACACCGACTGCATCAACAGCCTGGGCGACGGCTTCCCGTGGGCGAATGACAACTGCCCGCGGGTCTGCAATCCGTGGGTTCGCCAGGCCAACGGGACCTTCGCTCAGCCGGATGCGGACGGCGATGGGATGGGGGACGCGTGCGACACCGACGCGGACAACGACGGGGTGCTCTCGCAGGACAACTGCGCCCTCGTGCGCAACCCGATGCAGCAGGACGGCGACGGAGACAGCCTCGGCGACGCGTGCGACAACTGCCCGACGCGCCCGAACCCTGACCAGGCGAACGACGACGGCGACTCGCTCGGAAACGCCTGCGATCCCGATCCCGACAACGACGGGGTCAACACCATCGCGGTCCCCGGCGACAACTGCCCGACCGTGTACAACCCCGACCAGTTCGACGGTGACGGCGACAACATCGGCGCGGCGTGTGACCGCGAAGAGCTGCTCATCCTCCATGACTCCACGCCTGGTGAGCTCCGCGCGACCTACACCACGCCAGGGGGCGCGACGCGGGTCGAACTGCGCGCGTGCCGCTCGTCGCGGTGCGTCGAGTTCCCGTGCACCGAGGACGTCGAGTGCGCCAGGCAGAACCGCATGGACCAGCTGCCCGTGCGCTTCCGAGTGACCACGGGGGTCGACTCGTGGGCGCGCATCGTCGACGACCAGGGCTGGACCGAGGTGGTCTCCATGGAGGCTCGCGAGCACGCGCTTGAGTTCACGCCCTCGACGGATGCGTTCTGGCGCACGCCCGACGGCGCGATCAGCGCGCGCACGTACCACCTCGAGGTCTGGACACCAGGGTCGCGAGCCGCCCTCGGCACCGTGCGCATCGTGCGAGTGCTCGAGCCCTTCCCGATCGATGGCGGCGTGACGGACGGTGGCGTCGACGCGACCGTTCCCCCCGACGCTCGGCCCGACGTCTCCGACGCGTCCGCCGCCTCGGATGTCCCCTCCGACGCGTCCGCCGCCTCGGACGTCCCCTCCGACGCGTCCGCCACCTCGGACGTCCCCTCCGACGCGTCCGCCGCCTCGGACGTCCCCTCCGACGCGTGCACCACGACGTCGCCTTCGCGCTGCGGCGCCGTGTGCTGCGCGGCGGGTCAGACCTGCGTCGCCGGCGCCTGCCAGGCCTCGGCGGGCTGCTACCCCGGCGAGACGCTCTGCGGCTCGACCTGCGCGAACCTCACCACCGCCAACGCGCACTGCGGACGCTGCGGCAACGCCTGCCCCGTCTGGCAGGGTTGCGCGGCGGGCGTCTGCGTGAACTCGTGCCCGTCGTCGGCGTACACCGCCTGCCCCATCGGCGACGCGTCGTTCTACTGCGCCAACACCGCCGCCGACCCCAGAAACTGCGGGAGCTGCGGCAACGCGTGCCCCGCAGGCATGCTCTGCGCGCGGACCGCTCCTGGCACGCCGCCCTCGTGCCAGAGGGTCGGAGGGTTCTGCACCGGCGCGGCCCTCCTCGCCTGCGGTGAGCTCTGCCGCGACCACCTCAACGATGTCAGCAACTGCGGTGGGTGCCGCGTGAGCTGCGCCGCGGGCCAGCGGTGCGTCGGCGGCGCCTGCGGCCCGTCGCTGCCGTGACGACGGACCCCGCCGACGCGGACATCCTCTTCGCCGAGGACGACGACGCCCTGCGCGAGATGCTCACCTGGCACCTCCAGGCGCAGGGCTGGCGCGTGCGCGGCGTCGCCGACGGCCCGAGCGCCCTCGCCGCGTGCGAGCGCGCCGTGCCCGACCTCGTCGTCCTCGACGTGATGCTCCCCGGCTGCGACGGCGTCTCCGTGTGCCGCGCGCTGCGCGAGCGCTACGACCCGACGCCCGGCGTGCTCATGCTCACCGCGCGGGCGGAGGAGGTCGACGTGGTCGCGGGCCTCGACGCCGGCGCCGACGACTACGTGGTGAAGCCCTGCCGACCCGCCGAGCTCGTCGCCCGGCTCCGCGCCCTCGCCCGCAGGGTGCACCGCGCGGGCGGGCACGACGAGCACGTCGAGCGCGGCCGCCTGCGCATCGACACCCGCACCCGAACGGTCGCCGTAGACGGCGCCCCCGTCGCCCTCACGGCCACGGAGTACGCGCTCCTGCTCACCCTGGCGCGCGACCCGGGGAGGGTGTTCAGCCGGACCGAGCTCCTCGAGATCGTGTGGCACAGCGCCAACGCGGGCTACGCACGCAACGTCGACTGCCACCTCACGCGGCTGCGCCGGAAGTTCGAGCGCCACGGGCTCCGCGACCTCCCCATCGCGGCCGTCTACGGCGCCGGGTACCGCTACGATGGCTGAACTCGCCCGGCGCCCGCGCTGGTCGGTCCCTGCGAAGGCGACCGCGGTCGCATTCTTCGGGGCCGTGAGCATCGGGGCGGCGCAGGTTCACCTCCATGCGACACTGCTCCGCGCGCAGCTCGGCGACGCGTGGCCGCGGAGCCTCGCGGTCGGGGGGGCGCGCGTCCCGCTTGCCGTCGGCGCCGTGATGCTCGCGGGCTACGCGCTCCAGGCCGCGGTCACCTGGTGGGTCACCGCGCGCATCACGCGCGAGCGCTCCGCCCTGGGCCAGCGGATCCTCGCGCAGGTGGCGCGGGGCGACTACACCGCCTCCCTCGAGGCGCCGCCCGACGCGGACATGGAGGCGCTCCACGCGGAGATCGACCGCATGCGCGCGGCGCTCGCGGACGTGACGCTGCGCCTCCGGAGCGCCGACCTCCGGCGGCGCCAGCTCTTCGCCTTCATCGCGGCGGAGCTCAGCCCGCCGACGCGGGAGATGTCCGCCCGGGCGGCCGCGCTCGAGGCGCTCGCGCCGGACGTCGATCAGCGGACGGTCGTCGACGCGCTGGAGCGCGACGCCGCGCGCGTCGACGCGCTCATCACGGAGGTGCGCCGCCTGGCCCGCGTCGAGGACGCGGAGCTCACGGACGCGCCCATCGGGGCGCCCCCCGCGCGGCAGCGGGGCGCCTCGCCGTGGCGCTCGCGGGTCCACCTCGGGACCAAGTGCGCGGCCCTCGCGGCGGCGTTCATGTGCGTCGTCGCGCCCGCGCAGGGGCTCGCGCTCGCGCTCCTCACCCGCGCGGGGCTCCCCGAGGCGTGGGCGCAGCTCGCGGGCCAGGCGGGCCTGGCCCCGCCCCACGCCGCGCTGGCGGCGGCGTTCTACGCGCTCGACGCCGCCTGCGTCGGCGTGTGGACCCACGTCATGGCGCGCCGCCGGGTGCGCATCGTCGAGGCGGTGGCCCGGCGCATCATCGGCGGCGAGCTTGCGGGCGAGGTGCGCGGCGCGCTCGACACGGACTTCGTCGATCTGCACGAGGCGATCGTGCGGATGCAGTCCACGCTCGACGAGGGGATCGCCTCGCTGCGGCGCACCCGCGACGCGCGGCGGCGGCTGTTCGCCGACCTCGCCCACGAGCTGGCGACGCCGCTCTCCACGGTGTTCGCCATCCTCGCGGCGCTGGCGGCGCCGCCGCGTCAGCCCCGGCACATGGCGCTCTTGCGGCAGGAGCTCGCCCGCCTCGCGCGCCTCGTCGACGACATCCAGGACCTCGCGCGCCTCGACGACCCGCGCACCTCGCTCGTCCTCCGCGCGGTCGACCTCGCGGAGCTCGCCCGCACCGTCACGGCCCGCGTGGAGCTCCTCGGCGCCGACGCCCCGGCGTTCACCGTCCGCGCTCCGGAGCCCGTGGCGGTTCGCGCCGACCCGCAGCGCGTGGAGCAGGTGCTGATGAACCTCCTGGTCAACGCCCGTCGGCACGGCCCCGTCGGCGGGGCGGTGCGAGTCACGGTGGCGCGCGAGGGCGACGTTGCGCGGGTCACCGTCGACGACGACGGCCCCGGCGTCGCCGACGACGCGCTGGCGCGGCTGGGCGAGCGGATGTTCCGCGCCGACCCGTCGCGCAGCGCGAAGACGGGCGGGCACGGCCTCGGGCTCTCCATCGCCGTGAGGATCGTCCAGCGCCACGGCGGCGCGGTCACCTTCGCTCGCTCGCCGCTGGGCGGGCTGCGCGCGAGCCTCACGCTCCCCCGCGCAGGGCCGACCGGCCCGTAGCGCCCCGCGCTGCGTCCTCCTCGATGGTCACGCTGTAGTTGCACAGCAGGAGTTGACGAATCGCCCCTTTTCGGGTGCGCCGACGTTTTCCATTGATGCGGAAGGCCATGACGCTGCCCCACTGGATTCAGGGCATGCGTACCCCCCCGGGGTCGGAGCGCTCGGCACGTTCACAACTGCTTCCTGCGCGGGCGCCGGGAGAGCTCGACGGAGCCCCATCCGTGGTGAATCCCGTCGAGGAGTCGGACGCGGGCACGGCACCGAAGAAGTCGGCGAAGACGTGGGTAACGCCCGTCGATTCGATGGAGGGACGGGCCGCAGCCGAGGGGAAATCCGTTGCGCGAAACACGTCCTCGACGCAGCGCGGGATCGACGTGGTCACCTGCCGACCTTCGACATCGCGTGGGACTTCGGTCGTCCCGAGACCATGCCAGGCGCCTCGCGGGGATCAGACTGGTCGGCATGGACGTCGTCGAGGTGTCGCCGCCCTTCGACCACGCGCAGCTCACCTCGCTGGCCGCGGCCTCGATCGCGTTCGATCTGCTCTGCCTCGCGGCGCGGTCGCCCTCCGCGGCGGAGGGTTTCGAACGTTCAGCGCCGCCGTAGCTTCGAAGAGGCCGCGCGCCGTCGGGTGAGTCAATCGCTCGCGCCCTGCGCCGATCCGGCGGTGCTCCCCTCTGCGCGCAGGCGACGCAGGCCCGCGACGGCGAGGGCGCCGAAGGCAGACGCGAACGCGAGGTCGGTCACGACGAAGAGCAGCGTCGCGTCGCCGCGGTACAGATGGTTGCCGAAGCGGCTGTCAGACGTGGACAGGTCGCGGAGCGCGAAGAAGACGTTGGCCGCCGTGTAGACGCACGCGACGAGGGTCTGGGCGCGCAGGCCGCGGGTCACGCGCCCGAAGAGCACCTGGAGCACGCCCCCGAAGGCCATGTACTGGTAGAAGAAACTGAAGAAGTCGCCGAACACGGGCTCGGCGATCACGCGCTCGGGCACCGCGAAGTCACGCAGCACGCCGGGGCCGCGGACGATCCACGAGCTCGCGAGCAGGATGTAGATCGCACCGATGACGGTGAAGACGTGCTTGAAGCCTCGGATCTCAGGCTGGCTCTGCGTCATGAGTGACTCCATGCGAGCTCCGGCGCCTCGGGCGGGACCTCGTCGCGGGTGACATAGGCGGGTGTTGCCTCAGCCTCCTCAAGGATGCAACACGCGAGCGCCGCCGTGGCGCCCGTCTGCGACACGCCGACGTTCATGCCGATGAACTGGCCCGTCGTGTGCGCAGACGCGCTCGCGATCACCGCTCACCCGTCACCCGAGACGAGCGGCGCGTAGATCGAGCGTCGGCACCACCGCGCGAGGTCGTCGGCCATCGCGTCGTCGAACTCGTCGGCGAAGGTCTCGCGCAGGTGCGCCATCGTCGCGGTGAGAGAGCCCGTGCGCGCCATCGCGCGCGACGCCTCGATGGGGGCGCGGTCTTCGGGCGCGAAGAGCCCCGCGCGCTCGGGCCACGACGCGAGGCGCGCCGCGGGGTCGTCGCCGAAGCGCTGGCGGGTGAGCGAGAGCGCCTGCGCGCGCGTCGAGGCGCAGAGCATCAGCGAGGCGACGAAGCGGTCTTCGTCGGAGGTGAGCTCGGCGCGCACGGCGTCGACCTCGGCGACGCGCGCGGCCTCGTCGAGGGCGGCGAAGATCACGCTGGCATCATCGCCGAAGCGCGCGCGCACGGCGGCGTCGACGCGGTCGCGGAGCGCGTCACGAGGAGCGCCGGTCTGCGTGGCGAAGAGCGCGCGCAGGGCCGTCTCGGCGTCGGCGTTGGAGAGGAGGTCGCAGAGCGCGTCGGGGTAGTCGTCGCGGCCCGAGGCGCGGAGCATCGCGAGCAGGCCGAGCTGTCGCGCGACGTCGTCGTCGGGGTCGCTCATCGCGAGGCAAACGCCCGGCGGCAGATACCTGAAGTACTCGAGCGCCTTCACCGTGCGCACCACCATCGAGACCGACGGCCGCGGAACGTGCATCAGCGTGTGAATCAACGGACGCTCGACGCGCGAGAAGGGCACCACGGCCCCCGCGTCGAGGAGCTCGACGCCCTGGTGCGTGAGCGCTCCCAGAGAGGCGCCAGGCCCGAAGCGCGCGCGCTCGGTGTAGCGCCACACGCTGTGGAGGCTGTGTCCCGAGAGCAGCGTGAAGGCGCCGCAGAAGGGGTGGTTGTGGATGGCCGAGAGGCAGTTGATCCAGAAGTACACGTCGATCACGAAGCCCTGACCGTGATGCACCGTGATGGCGGGCTCTCCGAAGGCGCCTGTGGGCGCGAGCTGTCGCGTCGAGGCGCGGCCGGGTTCGAGAGAGGCGCGGACGAGCGCGGAGGGGTCGAAGGCGTCGCGCGGAGGCATCTCCGCGAGGGCCTCGGCGGCGATGGGGGCGAGGCCGCCGACCCTCCGCCCGTCGGCACCGCGGATGCCACCCCGCCGAAGAACGGATCGCAGTACCATCGCGCCAGCGTGCGCCTTCCACGAATTCTCGCGCTGATGCTCGCATCGACGGTGGCTGCCGCATGCCGACACCCGTCGCCACAAAGGCCTCCAAGCCCCATTGCGATTCCCGATGCGCTCGACGCGACGCCCGCGCGCGTGAACACCGCGCTTCATGAGTACATCGAGGGCTGCCAGCCGCGGGGTTGTTGCGGGGGTTCGCCGATCTGCCGCCTCGTGCCGTTCGAGTGCTCCACGCTCGTGCGCGTCGTCTCCGAGACCGCGCTCGAACCGCCGACAATGTTCGAACCCGAAACGGGCGCGTTCGTCAGCGCGCACAGCCCCGAGGCGACCGTCGTCGTACGCTTCGGCGCGTCCGACGCGCCCGTCCGCTCGATGACGCGCTTGAACCCGCCGCTCGCGCGCCTCGACGCGGTGCTGGCAGACGGCGCAGACCTGGTCGCGATCGGCGCGCGGCCGCGATGCGAAGCCTGCCGTGAGCGTGACGCATGGTGGATTCGCTGCGAGGGCGCCTCGTGCGCGCAGCGCCGCCACGAGAGGGTGACGCCGCTACCAACGCGCCCGTCCGTTCGAGAGCCCATCAGCGCGAACGTGCTCCGGCGCGTCGACGAGCTCGTCGCACAGCAGGAGCGCGTCGCGCATGAACAGTGGTGCCTTCAATCAAGCTCGGGTTGCCTCGGGGAGCTTTCACACAGCGCCGAGGTCGCGTCGGTCGATGCAGGCGACGGGTCACCATCCCCTCAGGCGCCTCGCGTGGTGTCGCGTGGAGCGTTGGTCGGCCTCGCGGCGCCGGGCGTACCGGACTCCGACGCGGTGACTGTCTACGAGTCTCGCGAAGAGGAAGGCGTGGGCTTTCGGCTCGATGGCTTCGGCGCGCTCGAGGGAGGGGGTCTCGCGTTGCTCGCGGGGTACCGCAACCGCTGGACCCGTCGTGACCTCGCTATGCTGGTTCGGTTCGACACGGCGGGTCGGCCCGTCGGTCAACCTGTTCGCTTTGCCGAAGGCGACGGCGTCGCGTGGTTGCGGTGTCCTTCGGCGACACGATGCCTGGCGGCTCGCGTCGAGGTCGCGTCCGGTCGGGCGGGCCTGCATGTCTTTCTGCTCGCGTTGCCGCCCGTCGAGCGCTTCGAAGCGTCGCAGCCTCCAGGGCCATGGACCGGGCCATGTCGGATCTGAAGCCCACCGCCCGACAGTCGGCGCCGCCGGGCGCGCTCCTCGGCGCGCTCGCGGGCATCGAAGGCGAATGGGCGCGCACGGAGGCGTTCGAACGCATCGCCCCCCAGCTGGCGCCGTCGGACCTCGCTGCGGCCCTCGCCTTCGCGCGCGGCCGCCCCGAACTCTGGATGCGCACGCGTGCGCTCGTGGCCCTGCTGCACACGCAGCCGCAGCGCTACCGATGGGCGTTCGTGCGCGAACTCCTCGACATGATCGACGCCCAGCCGAACATGGCGATGCGCGCGACCGCGTTCGATCGCGTGCTCCCGATCGTGCGCGAAGGTGAGATCTCCGCGGTGACGCAGGTCGCCCGACGGGTGGGACCGCGCGCGCTGCTGTCGACCGCCGAAGCCTTCGCAGAACGTTGTGGGGCGGCCGTCGTAAGCGCGCTCGCGTTCGAGGCGTGGGAGGGGCTTGTTCGTGAGCTCCCGACGGTGCTCGACGATGAGGTCGTGTCCCGCGTCCGCGGCCTCCCGTTCACGCAGGCTGTGGCGCTGCTGCAGCCCGATGACACGCTGCGCGCCGCCCGCCGGGCCGACGACGCGAAGGAACCGCTCCACAGGGTATTGGCATGGGCGACGCTCCCCCCCGGGCTCGCGCTCGAAGACGGTGTCTCAGGCCTCGAACGCGCGCTCGGAGCGCTCGGCCGCAGTCGCTCCGAGGTGGTCGCTGTGCTGGCGTTCGTGGCGGAGCAGGCGCCAGCCTCGATGGTTTCGGCGCTGCTCGACGAGGCCCTCTCGCTGCCGTGGCCGACGGGGAGGCTCCAGATCATCGCGGCCCTCGCACCCAGGCTCGACGCCGATGGGATACTGCGCGCTGCTCGCGAGTTCCTTGGCCAGCAGGGCTACATCGTGTCGATCAGGGACGACGTCCCCTACGCGTTCTACCGGCGGGGCGCGGTCCTCGGCGCCCTCCGCGCGCAGATCGCCGACCGCGCGTCCGAGCTCGGCGTCGAGGGTGATGAGTTTCGACGACTCGCTCATTGCGCGCCGTAGCGGTAGCGAGCGCCGCGGGGGTGCGCGGAACGAAGCACCTCTCGCCGTCGCCGAGAGGGCCTGGCAGACGTGCACACCATCACATCGTGCAGGGCGAGGGCGACCGCGGCGAGCGCGCGATCGACGCGCCTCGCGTGGCCGTGGTGAACTCGCGCTCCCTCGTGGGGGTCGGCTACGACGACGCGGTGCAACCCGCGACCGTCTCCGTCGCGCTCGGCCCGTGGTTCGACGCGCTCCCTCCCGTCGACGTGTGAAGCACTCGCGTTCGAAGGGCAGGCGAGCAGGTGACGGGGCGGCCTCCGATGATCTCGCGTGGGCGCGCGGCTTGCTGACTCGTGCGCCCATGAAGCTGCTGCAACGCACCGCCACCGTCACTGTCGTCGCCCTGGCCGCGTGCGACGGCGACCCCTCCGTGCGCCCCGCGCCCGACGCGGGCTTCGCCGACGCCCCTCCCGTCGACGGTGCGCCCGTCTCGTGCGCGACGACCGACGTTCGGCGGGCGCTCGACGTCCGCTACGCCGCCGCGCCTGGCGTCGCCGCGAGCGCGCAGAGCCTCGACGCGTATCAGCCCGTGCGCCCCGCGGCCTGCGGCCCGACGCCGATCATGGTGTGGGTGCACGGCGGGGCTTGGCAGGGCGGCGACAAGGCCAACCAGCTCACCGTGAAGGTGCCGTGGGCGACGGGGCTCGGGTTCTTGTTCGTGAGCGTAAACTATCGCCTCTCGCCGACTCCTCCGCCGAGCCTCGCGCGCCTGGTGCCGGGACGCGTGACGTATCCCACCCACAACGACGACGTGAGCGCCGCCATCGCGTTCGTGCGCGCCCACGCCGCGGAGTACAACGCCGACCCGAGCCGCGTGGTGATCATGGGCCACAGCGCCGGCGCGGGGATCGTCTCGCAGGTAGGCACGAACCCTCGCTTCGCCCCCGTCGCGGGGGAGCCTCGCTGCGTCGTGGCCCTCGACACCGAGGCCTACGACGTGGCGCAGTCGGCGGCGGAGGCGGGGGTGCAGGGGCTGCTCTACCAGAACGCCTTCGGGAGCGATCCCGCGGTGTGGCGCGAGGCGTCGGCGCTGACCCACGCGCGGGCCGGTCTGCCGCCGTTCTTCGTGGTGACGCGCGGCGCGCCCGAGCGCGTGGCCATGAGCCGACGCTTCGTGAGCGCCCTCGACGCGGCGGGGGTGCGCACCCGGCTGGTGCTCGCCGCGGGCCTCGACCACGAGGGCGTCAACGACGCCATCGGGACCGCCGCCGACGGCGTGATCACCCCGGCGCTCGAGTCGTTTCTCGCCGGCTGCCGATGAGCGCGGCCTCGCGGCGACGCCCCTGTGGACCGCGCGCGACAGGGTGTCCATGTCACGCACGCCGCGACCGCCTTCGGTGCGCGGACCGACCGGGCGCTCCCCTCGCGCGGGCTGTGGCGTGCCCCGAGGTGCGACGCCAACGCATGTCGTCGTGGCCGTGCGTCTCGACGCGCGGCAAATCGGTTGCGGCGGAGCAGGTTTCCTCAGAACGTTGCCGCCGAGGTCTCCATGAGCATCAAACTCGCGCACGGCTTCAGTGAGGATTTGGACGATCTGGATGCGGCCGAAGCGGCGCTCGCTGCGGCGCGCTCGAAGCTGTCCGGGCCCGCGCGTGGGGCGCTGGTCTACCTGAGCAGCACCTACGACCCCGCGCCGGTGCTGCAGCTGCTGTCGTCGAAGCTCGTCGGCGTTCCCATCATCGGCTGCACCGTGTCGGGCCTCCTCATCGACCACACGCACGCAGACGACGGCGTGCTGGTGGTGCTGCTGGGTGGCGACGTCACCTGCGCCGCGACGCTGGTCGACCTTCGCGTCGATGGGGTGAAGCGCGCCGCCGTCGCCGTTCGCGAGCTGTGCGCCTCGCCCGGCACGAGGCTCCTCTTCGTGCACCCCATGGCCACAGAGCTCGAAGGCGGGCTCATCGAGGCCGTGCAGCAGGCCGCTGGCGACGCGCTGGTGGTGGGCGGGTGTTCGGGTGAGATGTCGGGCGCGGGCACGCCGCTGCAGTTCTTCGGCACGCAGGTGCTGACGCAGTCGATGCCGGTGCTCGCGGTCTCGGGATCGTTCCAATCGAGCTGCGCGATCGGCTGCGGGTGGAAGCCCACCGGTCGGCGCATGCGCGTCACCTCGGTCGAGGGCCACCTGGTCACGTCGCTCGATGGCAAACCCGTCTTCGAGGTGCTCTCGGAGTTCCGCATGAGCGAAGGCATCGACACGCTCACCGACACGCCCTTCGCCGTCTTCCCGAACTCGACCAGCGACGACTTCTACGTTCGCGCGGTGCAGCGCATCGAGCCGGAGCGCGGCCTGCGGTTTCTCTCGCACATTCCGCTGGGCGCCGAGCTGCAGTGCACCGTCGCCGCCGTCGAAGACATGATGGTGAGCGCCGAGACCTCGGCCGCGCGCGCCCTCGAGGATTTCAAGGCCACGCCCGACCTCGGGCTCGTCTTCTCATGCACCGCGCGCAAGTGGCGCTTCGGGCCGTCGGTCCGAGAGGAGGCCAGGCGGGTGAGCGCGAAGCTGCCGCGGTTGCCCGTGGTGGGGCTCTACGTGCACGGCGAGGTGGGCCCGTTCTCGCCGGGCCACTCGGTGCTGCACAACCAGACCTGCGCCACGCTCATCCTCGGAAGCTGAACCGCCATGGCGCCCGTCGACCCGCGAGACAAAGAGATACGGGCCCTCAACCGCGCGCTCGCCCGTGAGCGTGAGCGCAGCGAGCTGCTCGAGACCATCAGTCGGCGGCAGAGCGACGTGGCCACGCGAATCCGCTCCGACCTCGAGGTGCAGTTGCTGGCGAAGGCCAGCTTCCTCGCGACGATGAGCCACGAGATCCGCACGCCGATTCACGGCGTGATGGGCATGCTCCAACTCCTCGAGACGACCAACCCGACCCAGGAGCAGGAGGAGTTTCTCAGCGGCGCGAGGGGCGCGGCCGAGACGCTGCTCACCATCATCAACGACGTGCTCGACTACTCGAAGCTCGACCTGAGCCGCGTCGAGCTGGAGTCGACGCCCTTCGCCCTCGAAGACGTCGTCGACGCGGCGTGCGGTGCGCTGGGGCCGCGCGCGGCGCAGGCGGGCGTGCGGCTCTACCTGCTCGTCGACGGCGGGCTGCCGACGCGGGTGGAGGGAGACGCGAGCCGGCTGATGCAGATTCTGAACAACCTCATCAACAACGCCGTGAAGTTCACGCCGCGTGGCGGGCGCGTCGTCGTGCGGGCGAGGTGGGAGGCGCAGCAGCTGTGCATCCACGTGCAGGACACGGGCATCGGCATCGCGCCCGAGAACGCCGAGCGGGTGTTCGAGCCCTTCATGCAGGCCGAGGCCAGCATTCATCGTCGCTTCGGCGGAACGGGGCTGGGGTTGAGCATCTGCCGGCGCCTCGCGCGGCGCATGGGCGGCGATGTGGTGTTGCTCCAGAGTCGGCCCGGCGAGGGCTCGACGTTTCGGGTGACGCTGCCGCTGCCGCCGGTCGAGTCTCCGCCGAGGCTCACCCTGCACGGCACGCTCGCGCTCGCCCTCGCCGACGAGTTCGAGAAGGGCCTGGTGATTCAGGCGCTCGAATCGCTGGGCATCGACGCGGTCGACTGGAGCGAGGGGCTCGCGTTGCCCGTGCTCGCCGACGAGCAGAGCGCGCGGTCGCTTGAGCTTCCGACCGACGACCTCTGGCTCATTCGTGACGCCGAGGGGCAGGGCGCGTCTCACCCGCGAGGCGTCGTGCTGCGGCCGGTGCGCAGGGCCAGCCTTCGCCGCATTTTCGAGGGAGGCCCCAGACCGCGGCACGTGCCCGAGCCCATTCGTCACCGCGTGCTGGTGGCCGAAGACAACCCGGTGAACCAGCGCCTCGCGCAGCTGATCCTCGAGCGGCTCGGGTGCTCGTGCGTCGTGGTGAACGACGGTGCCGAGGCCGTGGCGCGCGCGACGACCGAGCGGTGGGACCTCATCTTGATGGACTGCGAGATGCCCGTGATGAACGGCCTCGAGGCGACGCTGAGGATCCGCGAGCTGCCGCCGCCACACGGCACGGTGCCCATCGTCGCGGTGACGGCCAACGCGCTGAGCGACGACCGACGGCTCTGCCTCGACGCGGGCATGAACGACTTCCTCGCCAAGCCATTCAAGATCGCCACGCTCGAGGCCCTGTTGCGGCAGACCGCGCACTCCACGTCGTGAGCGTCACCGCGTCCGTCTGAACGTCACTCGCCGAGGGGCCGTCGAGGCCCTCATTCCGACAGGGCGCGGGGCCGTGACCGATCGAGTCAGGGCGCGACGCCGTACATCATCCGCCACGCGGGTTCGAAGCGGTAGCGCCCCATCGCATCGCGGGGAGAGACGCCGCCCGCCTGCGTCGAGCCGTGGCCGTCGGTGGTCATCGCCGCGGAGGTGAGCCGGTGCGATCCGCCGAAGGGCGAGGGCGTCGCGTCGAGGCTCGTGAGCGCGCCCGGGAGTCGCAGCGACGCGAAGGCCGCGACGTGCCCGCCGTGCTGCGCGTCGGCCATGTGCGTGAGCCCCCAGAAGCTCGCGGCGGGCGTGATGCCCACGCGCGTGAGCCACGACTGCCCCGAGTCGAGCGGGCCCGAGAGCATCACCGCGCGCGCCACCGGACGCACCTGCGCGATGACCCCCGACGAGCTCGCGCCGTGCGAGATGCCCGAGATGATGATCGACGACCAACGCGGGCGCGCGCCGTCGATGAACCACTGCCAGTCGCCCGCGGGGTTGCGCCGTTGCAGGAGCGTGAGCGCTCGCACCACGCGCGTCTCGATGGAGTCCGCGGGCGGGATGTTCACGAAGGGGTGGTGATCGACGCCGTCGAAGGCTTCGAGCCGGCATCCCGCGATGTCCGCGCCGCAGTTGCCGACGCCGTAGTCCGACACGTAGCAGGGCCCGAGCACGTGAAAGCCCCACGACGAGAGGAGACGCTCGTGCTCGTTCGAGCCGCACGTCGTCGGGGCGCCCGCGCCGTGGAGGTACACCACCAGCACGTTCCGCGGGGCAACGCGCGTGTCGAGGTAGGCGGTCTCGGTGCCAAGGGCGAGGCGCGCCGCGGGGTCAGCGTCGTTCGCGCGGAAGGTGAGCGTGTAGAGCTGCGGCATCGTTCGGTCGACGCGAGGCCCCGTCGCCGCGTCGGCGGGGGCGTCGGCCGCGGCGTCGCGCACATCGGCGACGCCGTCGCGCGCGGCGTCGGTGGCGTCCGTGCGTGCGTCGAGCGACGCGTCGAGCGACGCGTCGGGCACCTCGACGAGCACGTCAGTGCGCGCGTCGAACGACGCGTCGGCCACATCGACCAGCACGTCGACGGAAGCGTCACTCGCATCGATCACGATCGCGTCAGCGTCGACATCGGCGTCTGGCGTGGTGACGGAGACGTCGGAGACGTCCGCGACGTCGACGGGCGCAGGGAGGTCAACCGACACCGCGTCGACGGACGACTCCGCAGCGCCATCTGCGCCCGCGTCGACCGTCGCCTCGACGCTGGAACACCCGGCCACGGCGAGACAACACCACACAGCGGCGCAGACGATTCTGTCGCGGGCTGACATGGCACGACGGTATCGCGTCGCGCGTCACGTTCGCATGCGCGTTCGCGCCCGTATCGACGAGGCCCGCCCCTGCGATACGTTCAACCGCGTATGCCCATGAACGCGCGCCGATTCACGCTCGTCGTCGCCCTCTCGGTGGGGTGCGCGTCGCCCCTTCGCTCGCCCTCGGTGACGTCTGACGACGTCAGCGACGCTGCGCCCGTCGACGCGGCGCTCCCCGACGTCGTCGAAGACCTCGCGCCGCCGCGCGACGTCGCGCCGCCACGCGACGCCGCGGTCGATGTCGTCGCCACGGACACGCCGCGCGACGTGGCCGTCGACACGGTGGCGCTCGATCGTCCCGACGCCGACGTCGCGCCCGCGGATGTGCCCTCCGACGCTGCCCCCGAGACGTCTCTGGATGCGGTCGTCGATGCCTTCGATGACGTGGTCGACGCGGAGCCCGTCGACGCGCTCGCGGCTCCCATCGAGGTGATCATCACGGCCGACAACGCGTACAGCTTCGGCTTCGGCACCGAGTCATCGATCGTCACGTACGTGCGAGGATCGCGCGCCACCACGGCGGGGCAGATCTTCAACTGCCCGGTCGGCGTGGGCCCCGAGGCGTACACGATCCCGAGCGACGTGGTGCCCTCGACGTCGCACATCTACATCGTGTCGTGGGACGACCTCTCGGTCACGCAGGGCGTGCTCGGTCAGTTCGGTCGCGGCGGGAGGCTGCTCTACACGGGCGACGCGGCGTGGCAGGTGTGCGCCACGGGCATCGACCTCTCGCGCAGCGCGACAGGCCCCACGCAGGCCGAGGTCAACGCAGAGATCGCTCGCTGCAACGAGGGAGCGGGCTCGCCGAGCGCGACGAGCCAGGGCTGGGTCAACACGCTCGGGCCCGTGACACCGGGCGCGACCGGCACCGTCGCCATCGGCGAACCCAACGACGCGCTCGGCGGAACCTTTCCCCTGGTGTGCCCCGCGTCGGCGGGCGGCATCGACGTCGGCGCGCGGTGGATCTGGTATCAGCCCGGCGGCGTCGCAGACCCCTTCCGCTCGACGGGGACCAACACCTTCCGCGCCTACCTCATCTTCCGCCTCGCGGTGATCCAGATCCCGCTCTGAGAAGAGATCCTCGGAGGTGCCCGGCTCGCCGTGAGGGCTTCGAAATGGACGAAGCCCCGCGTCGGCTCCCGAGCGCGCCGCTCCGGTGAAGGGTGCGGACGCGTCGGGAACTCTGCAGGGTATCGACCGCGCGGTGCTCGCTCGCAGATGTCGCTCGTCGCCGAGTCGCAGCGCTGCGATGCGTCGCCCGATTCGCCATGCCGTGGAGCACGATCACCGCTCCTCGCGCCGCCTCTCACCACGAACCCGCGCAGGCGTTCGTGGCTCTCAGAAGCGGCGCTCGACACGCGCCTTCGGACTGCGCCACCCGTGATCGTCGCAACGACCGCGGCGGCGCTCGCCGGAGAAGCCGCCCACCCATGCGTCGTGTCGGACGCGATGGGCGAGCAACCACACCGGCATCGGAGCGCTCTCGGGGCTCCTCGTGAGACCATCTCCGCTGCGGGCAGCATCGCGTTCGCGGACGCGTGAACCTCGAAGCTCCGGTCTCTTCCGCCGACACCGTCGTCGCGAAACGCGCGGTGCGGAGCGTCGGTGCATCGGTCACACACGGCTCCGGCAAGAGCCCCGACGGTTCGCTGAGTGCGCGGCCCCACCACCTCGCGATGGAGAGCGTCACGCGCTCAGCGCCTCGGACGCACCCGTTGGCCGCGGGTGCGGTGCGCCGCTTCGACGCGCGTCGGTCACACGAAGCGCTCTCGCGCCCGGTGATCGACGGTCTGGGTGAGAGGCTCCGACGTGGTGCGAATCGTCTCCGACTCGCATCGCGTCAGGCGCATCGCCCTGACACGAGCGACACTATCCGCGACCCGCGCGAACACAAAAATCGCTGCGACGATTTTCCTGAAGCGGCTTCTGCGAAGATGTTCTACGCGATTCGCGAGGTCGCGGCCCGCGTACGGGCAGCGCCCCGTCGCGCGGGGGTTCAGCGTCCGGTGAAGACCGGCGCGCGTCGGGCCGCAGCGGCGGCGAGCCCTTCGGTGAGGTCTTCGGAGCCGTAGCTCTCGGCCTGACGGAGGGCTTCGTGTTCGAGGGCGCGGCGCAGGGCCACGCGGTCGATCCCGAGCGCTTCTTTGATCCCGCGAACCGCGAGGGGCGCGTTGCGGGCGATGTCTTGCGCGAGGTGCACTGCGCGGGGGAGCGTCTCGGACGCGGGGAGCGCCTCGAGCCCGAGGCCCATCGCGACGGCTTCTCGCCCGTCGAAGCGCCGTCCGGTGAGCAGGAGCTCGGCGGCGCGCTGCGGCCCCACGCGTCGAGGGACGAGGTAGGTCGCGCCCATCCCGGGATGCAGGCCGAGCTGCGTGAAGTTGAACGCGAGCTTCGCGTCCTGATCGAAGACGCAGAGGTCGCACGCGACGGCGAGGCAGAGGCCCGCGCCGATGGCGGCGCCGTGCACCGCGGCGATCGTCGGCACCGCGAGCTCGGCGACGGAGAGATACCGCGCATAGAAGTCCAACATGAACGCGCGTGCTTCGAGGAAGCGCGCAGACTGCAGCCGCCGGAGCATGTCGAGGTCGCCACCGCCCGAGAAGGCTCCCCCCGCGCCGGTGAGCACCACCGCGCGAACGGAGGGATCGTCTCCGACGCTGCGCACCGCGTCGCGCAGGGCGTCTCCGAGCGACGGGGTCATCGCGTTGCGCCGCGGGGCGTCGTCGAGGGTGAGGATCGCGACGGCGCCATCGCGCGTCACGCGCACGCCGGGGGTCTTCGCTGCGTCGGTGGTCATGGCCCGCAATCTAGTACTACGCCGAAAGGGATTTGAAGGGCTGATCGCGCGATACCCCGTTCTGCACCGTCGTGGCAAACCTCCCCTCGCGCGCCGCGGTCGTAGAACGGTGATACGAAGGCCGACGAAGTTCGAGGTCGCCTCACCCGCGGCGGACCAGGTCACCCTGTCTGCGATGAACCCACGTCCGCGCTCACCCGCTGGAGCTGCCATGTCGAAGCCGATGATCGTCCTCGCGTGGATCGCGTCGCTCGTTGCTTGCGCTTCGAGCGCGCGGAGCGGTGCGCCTCGCCTCGGCGCGGCGCTTCAGCGCGCGACCGCTGCGCGAGGAGAGGAGCGCTGCGTGGGCTTTCCGTCGCTGTCGCTGCCAGACCCGCCGCCGGGGTACCCCCAACGCGTGTGCTGGCGCGAGCCGCTCCCCGAGGGACGCACCCTCGGCGAGTGCCCTCCCTCGATGGCCCGCGTCCCCGGCGGGACGCTCTCGGTTCTCGCGCCAGAGCACGCGCGCCGCACACGCGCGATGGACCCCTTCTGCATGGACCGCAGCGAGGTCACCGTCGCCGAGTACCGCGCGTGCGTGCGGGCAGGCGCCTGCATCGGACCGAACGACTCCGTCGACGCAGTGCGCATCGAGGCGACGATGCGGGCGCGGCACGGCGCGTTCTGCAACGCGCGCTTCACCGACCGCGAGGAGCACCCCATGAACTGCGTCTCGTGGCCCCAAGCCGTCGCGTACTGCGCGTGGCGCTACGGCTCGCACGGAGCGCTCCCCACCGAAGACCAGTGGGCCCGGGCCGCGCGCGGCGCGACGGAGCGCGTCTACCCCTGGGGCGACGCGCTGCCCGAGCCCGACACGGCGAACCGCTGCGGCTTGAGCTGCCTGCGTGCGCTCGGGGACGCGCAGGGTGAGGTCACCGTCGACGCCGAAGGAGACCGCTACGTGACCACTGCGCCCGTGGCGCGCTTCGTCCGCGGCGACTCTCCCTTCGCGATCCACGACCTCGCGGGCAACGTCGCCGAGTGGACCCGCTCGCCCTACGGCCAGTACCGCCGCGCGGCCGACGGAAAGCTCGCGTACCACGCGGAAGACCCCGCGCTGCGCGTCATTCGCGGAGGCGCGTGGGCGCACGTCGAGGAGACGCCGCTCCAGATCGACGAGCGCGCGTGGCTTCTGCTCACCGACCGCGCGTCGTGGGTGGGCTTCCGCTGCGTCGTCGAGGCGGAGTAGCGAGGGCGGACGGGGAATCCCACGAAAGAAGCGCGTTCCGCGCGATCACGACGCGATCGCTCGCCGAGCGATACCAGGCTCCCGAGTCTGAGCTCGCCCCGTGGGAGCGCGGCATCCGCTCGGATAACAGAATCCCCGCGGAGAGATCCCGGGCGTGACCGAAGCCAACCGCTGGGCGGGTCGGGTGTGATGGCGCCGCTACGCCCCGAAGAACGCGTGCTGTTGAAACCGCAGCCCCGCGATCACTGCGTCGACGCGCTCCGCGGAGAGCGCCCCGATGCGCGCGCCGAGCCTCGCGCGCTCCACCGATGACACACTCAGGTCACATCCAGCGGCAACCCGGCTGCCCGGCGCAGGTGACCGACGTGGTGAACGACGCGCACGGCGTGGGCGCTCCCGAGCAGTTGACCCTCCAACTGCACCCGTTCTGGCTGCTGCACGAGGACTGCGACGAAAAGGAGCTGCACGAATTGGCCGAGCCGCGACACTCGTTGGAGAGCGACCCCGACCAGTTGCAGCCGTCCTGCTGTCGGCACGCGGCCGAACTCAGGTACGACCCGCACGACCGCGCCGAGCCGGAGCAGCGCTCGGAGTTCGAGCACCCACCGCCGCACGTCGCACGTACGCTGCAGGCCGTGGGGGTCCCGCTGCAGCTCGCGGGCGGGGCGCACTCCGCGCGAAGCCCCGCCATCGCGCAACGGTCCGGGCTCGTGCATGCGTACGTCCGAACGAGCCCGCAGGCGTCGCGCACCGTGTAGGAGCCGTTGCCCGCGACGCACGCGTACGTGTAGTTCGCGGCGACGCAGATCCCGCCCGCGCAGCGGGTGACCGCGGTGCCCGCGCAGTCGGCGTCGGTCGTGCAGCGCCGCGAGCAGAACCGCAGGGTCGGCTGGTCGTTGTACGTCGCGCACACGCCACCGGCGCACTCCGAGCCCGTGCGGCAGGGCGCGCAGATCGGCATGGTGCCGGTGGTGCGGCAGACGGTGACCGCGGCGCTTCGCGAGCACGCGAAGTCGATGCAGTCTGTGTAGCCGTTGCAGTCGTTGTCGACACCATCGCCACACGCGGCGTCGGTGTTCTCCGCACCCGACGGCGTGCATGGCGGGCGGCACGCGGTCACGGACGGGCTGCGCGAGCAGCTGAAGTCGCGGCAGTCCGTGAAGCCGTCGCAGTCGTCGTCGACGCCGTTCGCGCAGAGCGCGTCGGTCGCCTCGTCGCCGGTCGGCGTACAGCAGACCCTCACGGTCGCGCTGCGCGAGCAGGCGAAATCGCGGCAGTCGGTGTAGCCGTTGCAATCGTTGTCGATGCCGTCGGCGCACGCGTCGTCGGTGCTCTCGGCGCCCATGCGCACGCAGCCGGCCTCCGCAGCGGCGCCGCCGTCGGAGCACGCGGTCGTGGGGTCGCGGCTGCACCCGTCGTCGGCGCAGTCGATGAGTCCGTCGCAGTCGTTGTCGACCCCGTCCGCGCAGGCCGACGCGCCGTCCTCCGTGAAGGCAGGGACGCAGCCGTCAGGTGCCGCGTCGAGCGCGGGCGCTGCGTCGACCGGGGGCGCTGCGTCGACCGGGGGCGCTGCGTCGACCGGGGGCGCGTCCGCGCTCGCGGCGTCGGTCGGCCCGCTCGTCGTGCCTCCGCTGTGGGCCCCGCACGCGGGGACAACGACGGCGACAACCACGAAGGCAGCGCGAAGAATCGTCCCGCCGAAGTGCATGAGCCGGAGGATAGCGGTTCCGGCGCCAAAGCCGTCAAGCGTTTCGGACGACCACGAGCGCCTCTTCAACCCTCCCGCGCCGGTCCTTGCCACCGGACGCGGGCCGGTCACTGCGGTTCGTCGTTCGCGAAGAGGTCGATTGAAAAGCTGACCAGGGCGTACGAGTCTTTCAAGTCGCGGTCGGCGATGTACCCTTCGAAGAGCGGCCCCGTGTCGACGGCGATGGCGAACGGCAGATCCTCCGCGGAGAACGTCGCCGCGAGCGCCTGGTCCGGGGTCATCCCGTCGACGCGGTAGCCGAAGTATGCCCAGACCCCGTCCAGGCTCCCAGGGTCGAAGGACAACTTCCGCGACGACCAGTCGATCGTCTTCTGGGATGGAGGCACAACCGCGTTGCCTCCCGCGAAGCTCCCCGTAAAGAGCTGATGGAAGCGCGCGGACGGGATGAGCAGTCCCTCCGGCGCGAAGGGGAGGAGAGCCGGGATGAAATACGGGTCGTCCCCGTGGGTGAGGTAGAGCGCGGTCGCCTCGGCCTCCCGTGGGGACCTGAGTCCGGTCGGGCGCGGCACGGGAAAGCGCGCTGCCGCGTGGGGGCCGCCAACGATAAGGTCTCGGACGTACACGCGTTGGACCGGCAGGTTGATGAGGCGAAGAAGGGCGCGCAGGAGGTCCACCGTGGCGTGGCAGCCCGATGAGAAATGTCCCCACTCGGGGTCGAGTTTCCCGTTACCTCCGTCGAAGGTCCACCCATTCATGATCCGAGTAGCGGGGATCGTGCCGGGATAGCCCCAGTAGCTCTGGGTCGGATTCTCGACCGTCGGTGCGGTGTAAGCGTGCCGCAGGCGTCTGCACCAGCGGAGCAGCATCCCGATGGACTTCACGGGATCCGCGCAGGGGAGACCGCGCTCACTCAGGAATCGGACCCCCACGACGGGCGGCGGCGGGATCACGTGGTGCACGGAGAGCTCGTACCCGACTTCGTTCGTCTTGATGGTCCCATCGTTGAACGAGTTGATGAACATCGAGCCTGCGAAGAGCATGAGCAGTTCATCGTCGGTCAGGTGCTCGAGGGACCAGGGGGTCAACCCGAGCTGTTCGACCACGAGGCTGTTCGCGACGGTCTTCACATACAGCCAGAGGACATGCATCGGTGAGAGGGTGGCCCGGTACTGATCTGGCGGCCATTGCTGCATGGGCGGCGGCGGGTCGGGATAGGGGTTGGGGTCGTCGCCGTGACGGCCGCCCGTGTACCAGCGCCAGTGTCCGACCATTTCCTGCACCAGGAGGTCCTGCCCCAGGCTCGGCCACCCCCACACTCCGGGTTGTCCCTTTCCCGACCGCCGGACGGAGGGATCCAGCCCCCCATCGGGGACGATGTGCGGCGGCCATTGTTCCTTCAGGTCCGCACGGAGCGAGATCACCTGGGCGGGGATCGCCGAGCCGCCCGCCTGGGCAGGACGCGTCCCGCGGGGCTCCCTCCCCGCCGCAGTTGTGGCCGCGCCGCTCCTGGGGTTCGTGTGCACGGCGACGGGGATCGCCTGGAGCCTCGGGACCACTCTGGGAGGGAGCGACAACGCGGCCGCGATCCGCGGGTGGGCCACGAACCATCGGGCGAGGTTCACCCGATCCGGCTCCGGGACGTGCCGCAGCGGGAGTGAGACCGGGGGGTGGGTGATCCACCGGAGATCCGTCACCTTCGTCATGGATGATCTCTATATCCCATGTGTCATCACCAACGCCTTGCGGGTGGCATCGTCGGCCTCACCGGTGACGTCAAGACCTTGGGCGCGCTGGAAGTTCCGAATAGCCTGTTGGAGCGCCGCATCATCGCGGTAGACCCCGCGGGGGAGGTAGCCGAGACAGTTCAGCCGGGTCGCCACGCCGCCGGTCTCGCTGTGGGGTTCCATGCTCCCGAGCGCCAGCACGAGGTCGATCCCTTCGCGGGGGATCTGGAGCAGACACTCCCGGATGGACACCGGCACTTCGAACTCGATCAGTCCGCCCGGCCCGGTGACGCCTTCGTTCAGCACCCTCCCCGCGCGGGCGACATACTCGAATCCTTCAAGCGCCTCGTCATCGAGCGTCAGGCACAGCTTCACCCGCACCTTCGGAATCGTGGTCCGGAACGGATTCGCGCCGCCCACCTCCGCATGCCTTCCCGGCGCCGCGCGATCTGGGACGAACAGCACATCTCCGGTGGCGAGCATGTCTGGCGTGCGGCCTGCGTCGCGGAGTCTGGCGTTCTTCTCGTGGTTCCACACCGCGTCGGCGTCGAAGCCATCCCTGAACGCGATCTGTGTGAGGTAGTCGCCCTGCCTGACGATGTACGGCTTCATGGCTGCCGCGGGATCGTCCCACGAACGCCTCTCACGGTGAATCGCACGACGGAGCAGGGAGCCGGCGGTCGCGTCGGAAGCGCTTGAGATCACGGCATGACAACTCTCACGTGGCTCGGCCGCGTCGCGTTACGGAGCATCAGGCGCAGGGCGATGCTCGATCGCGGGGCCGTGGAGGCGCGTGAGGAGCGCGAGGTCGATGCGCTCGACGGCGTCGCCGCTGGGCGTTGTGTCGGCGTCACGGGCGGCGCGATGACGCGCTCCGTGGTCAGCCCGACGTGCGTCTACGAACAGTCTCTGCGGGCGCGTGAACGCGTCAGGCGGGCGTGACGGGCTTCGCCTTGCGCGCGCGGGCGCTTCGGGGCGGAGAGAACGCGGCGTAGGCGCCCTTGCGATCGGCGCGTCCCTTCGTGAGGTGGCGCCCTGCGAGGAGGATGCGACGCAGCGGCGCGTCGAGCAGCGCCCACGCGCACATCGGGGCGTCGTCGGCGGGCTTCGCGGCCTTCTCGCGCGCGACCCTCGCGCGCGACCGGGACTGCTGAAGCGCGCGGAGGTGTCGCACGCCGTCGACACCTGCGGACCCGACGCGACGGCGCCGCGGACCCGATGTCACGCGAACGCCCGTCGCCGCCGAGCTGGCACCGACGGTGCTCTGAGTTCTCGCCGCGCGGTGCGCCGCGCGTGGAGGAGATCACTCATG
>JBPOHC010000454.1:0-1627 GCA_052035985.1 Myxococcota bacterium
ATCGCGTGGCTCGCCGAGGGGAAGGGGCGCGACGAGGTCCGCGCGTTCGTCGAGACGACGCTGCGAGAGGGCGCGCGGCCGATCCGGTGCTTCCACTGGGAGATCGAGTTCCCCGAGGTGTTTGCGCGCTCGAAGGCCGTTGCGTGCGTAGGCGCGTCGTGAGGCCCCCGTCTTCGGCGTGGGTGAACGTCTATGCGGACGGCGCACGCGTCGCGAGGACGTCGGTCGAGGGCGTCGCGACGAACATGTCGAGGTGGATTCGCCCGACCTCCGTCCAGATGCCCTCGTCCCCACGCTCGAGGATGTGCCAGTAGCGTCCCGGAACCGTGAAGGGGTGCATCAGGAGCGGCATCGACACGCGTTGATTCACCGCGGTAGAGAGGTCGACCTCGAAGACTTCGCCGGGGAGAACGAGACCGTCGGGCGTGACCAGACGCATGCGGGCGAGACCGCGCGTGGGACGCTCGAACTCCGCTCGGGTCCACAGGGAGAAGACCGTGCTGTCGAGGGGGATCAACACGCCGTTCGACCCCTCGGGCCTCTCGTGAGGGAGCACGGCGATCGAGTGGAGGCAGTCGATCAAGCTGATGAGATCCGTCGGGGCGTCACGCAGCACGCGTCGGCAGATCATCGAGTAGACGTGCTGAATCATGACGCGTAGCCCTTCGGTGCTCGGGGCGACGGCTGCGCCACGAAGCCAGCCACGGGCCATCGAGCCGGCGGCAGAGGAAGATCACTTGTGTTCTCCATCCGCGTCTGCACCGCGATCTGGACGCTCACATGAAACGACGGCACTCGACGCGGCGCCGCGACAAGCTCATCGGCGAAGCGCTGCACCCACGGGGCGTTCGGCGCCACGCGGGCGTGACTCGCCGCGTAGGGAAGCTGCTCGGGCAGCGCATCGCGCACCGTGACCAGGAGGCCGAGCAGCGTCGCCTCGTGCGGCGAAGCCCACTGCGCGTCGATCGTGTCGTGTGAGAGCTGTTCGATGCGGGAGAGCACACGCGCGCCCTCGGTGGGCTGATCGCGCAGGTGGGCCACGAGCGCGCGCACCGCGGGGTGAGCGTCGGCGATCTTCACCGCGAGGCGCAGCCCGCTCGCCAGATGCACCTCCGTGTCGAAGGCCGCGCTCGTGAGGCGATCAAGGAGCGCATCCGTTTGAGAGAAGACGGTGTAATGCGCAGGGAGGAGGTACGTCGTCATGGCGCTCCGTAACGGTAGGTCCAGACCTCGGTGAGGCGACCCAACCAGTGGGGAACCGCGTCGGCGTCGTGAAGATACTCCCCGTCGGAACCCCACTGGCTGAGGATTCGAATGCGTGTGGGGCCGCCGCTCAGGTCCGGGCGCACCGTCGCGACAACCCCCACGTGGCAGACCTCGCGCCCTGCGTCGCGGTACACCGCGATGTCGCCCGGCGCCGCGCGATCGAGCGAGGCTCGCCGCTCGTAGTCGTCTTCCGCGAGGATCATCTCTACGTGCTCCGGCTCGATGCAGGTGCGACGGCCCGCGAACACCAGCCCGACGCAGTTGTAGGACGCGTCCAGCGCCCTCAGCTCAACCCGCTCCGGCGGAAACTGCTTCCGTATGATCTCCAGCGCGGACAGCATGCGAAGCGGCGCCGCCCGAG
>JBPOHC010000841.1:0-2427 GCA_052035985.1 Myxococcota bacterium
CGAGACGCGCGAGGATGCGCGTCGCCTCGTCGTCGACGTCGGGTCGCTCGATGGGCCACGCGTCGTCGGAGCCCTTGCGAAGTCGCGCAGGACGGAAGGTGCCGTGGAGCACCATCGAGGGCTGCGAGACGCCGCGGAAGCTGTCTTCACGGAGGTCAGGGAGCGATGGCTCACAGTCGACGTCGCGGTCGAACGCGGCGCGCGTGGGGCCGTAGCCCTTGAGCTCCGCCATCGAGCTCGGGAGCACGACGCCGAGGCGCGCGTCGGGCTGTCCGATGGAGGCGATGCGTTCGAGAAAGAGCCCCTGGAGGTTCTTGTACCCTGCGAACGACGAATAGAACGCCTCGTACCAGGCGCGACGCGGATCGGCGATGGGCTGCGCGGCCTTGCCCGCGTAGGAGACCCACGGAGGGTTGCCCACGATCGCGTCGAAGCCTCGGGTCATGGCGCGCATCGAATCGCACGAGGCGCGACGCGCGCAAGGGGAAAGGCTGCTGGCGAGGCCGCGACGGAAGCGTCAGCGACGCGATTCAGTCCTGCGGCTCAACGGGGAGGAAGGAGCACGCTCGCCCAACGCGGGGTCAGCCGCGGCTGGAGCGCCTCGTCGCTCGCTCGCGGCGCGATCGCAGCGCGGATCTCGCGCTCGGAGACGCGCAGGGCGACCGGCGCCGTGCCGAGGGTCGCCCGCGCGAGTTCCTCTGCGCGTGGCGCGTTCATCCCGTCGATCACAAAGTGCCGCTCCGAGAGGAGGGGCGTGAGATGTTTGCGAGGTGCGGCCGACGGCGGCGTCGCTTCGAGGAAAGCATCGGGGAGCAAGACGACGTCGACGGGCCCCGGATCGCGATGGGTCACGGCCCACTCCGCCGCGACGGCGCGCGCTTCGGCCTCATCCTCCACGCGGAACACCGAGGGGGGATCGGGGCGGGCGGGATTGAACAGATCCAGGGCGGCGTCGGCCACATGCGCCGCGTCGTCGGGAGACTTCCCCTTCCAACGGCCGACCCTTCCGACTCGAAGCCACGGCATCGCGCGTCACATCACCGCGAGGATGGCTTCGCGGAGTCGCTCGTCGAGTTCGTCGCGGATCAACCCGACGATGGCGCCGTCGGACTCATGTTCGAGCGTCGCTTCGAGCAGCGCCACGGCGTCTCCGGAAGGCAACGCTTTCGTCGCGGACACCGCTCGCTCGCGCAGGTCAGCATCACGGTGCCGGAGCCACGTGCGCAGCGTGTTCGCGGCACGCGCGATCAGCGGCGGCGACGTGATCGTGATGTTCCGCAGCGCACCGAGGAGGGCCTCGATCTGCTCGGGCGGAGCCGTGTCCGTCGCGGCGTCGAGTTCGTTCAAGATGGGCCCCACGGCGAGGACGCCCATCTCCGCGAGGATACTCGCAGCGTTCGCGAGGGCCTCGACATCTCGCTCCGTGCGCGTCCGTCGCACGAGCCACCACGCAGCCCACCCGCTGCCTTCACACCATCGACGCCAGCGCGTCTCCCGATCCGCGATGGAGGTCCATCGTGTTGTTTCGGAGTACATGGGCTCCAACACCGAGCTGAGGAGCCGCTCTGCGCCACGTTCAGCCTGGTGCCTCGCGACATCGAGCAGCTCACGCGCTTCCGCTCGTCGCGGGACCTCCTGACGCTCCGCGATCTCGATGAGCACCTCGGCCATGATCTGCGCGCGCATCAAGCCGCCGATCGGATCGCTCTCGAGCACCCGCCGCAGCTTCGTTCGTTCCTCGTTCTTCGCCCCCTCGGATGCCATCTCCTCCGCCGAAGGGAAGAGGTCGGCGGCTTTCGCCCCCCTCGCCATCAGCGCGCTCCCCATGTTCATCCACAACAACAAGGCAGCGACGATGAAGTCGATCGCGTCACGAGCGGGTGCGTCGGCGAAGAGGTCCGCGACCCGGCGCAACCCCGAGGTCATGATGGCTTCGTAGCTCGCGGTGGTGATCGAGCGCAGGTCGCCGCGATCGGAAATGTCTCGAACAGGTCCGTTCGCCATTCGGGCGATGATGGACTCGACGACGACCTCGTCGATCACGGACATGTCCGACGGCGAGACCGAGAGACGCGCGTAAGCACGCTCGATCCACGAGCCGACCTGCCACTTCACGTCGGCGCGATCGCGTGCGGAGAAACCGCTCACGAGGCGCCGGAGCTGCTCCGGGAGAGAGTCGTCGGGCGGATGCTTCTGCGCAGGCTCAGACATCGCGGCGAGCCTAGTCGCGGCGCCGGAGCTCCGCAACAGCGTCGGTCAGGCGCTCACTTGCGCGCCCACGCGCGCAACGGCCTTCGAGCGCGCGAACACCTCGGGGAACTCGATCTCCCAGTGGAAGCACCGGATCGGCCGCGCGCCCTCTCGCAGCGTCGTCTCGACGAACGCGCGGACCTCGTCGCGCCCCTTCCCCTCGGCGAGCCACGCGAT